>CALLKH010000310.1 GCA_938008425.1 uncultured Planctomycetaceae bacterium
GCATGTCGTCAAAATCGGGCGACGTCGGATCGCCGATGTTCATGTTCGACAGGTGAACGAAGCGAAACTTCGTCTTGAACTTGTCGATGACGCGGATGCTGTGACGGGAATAGTAGGTGGCCGACGAGGTCTTGACCTCAAGATCATACAACCCGGGGATGACGTCCTCGCCGATCTGAAGAACGATGTGGCAGTATTCCTGGTTGAAATACGACGGCGGCGTCTTCGGCCGAAGCACCGAACGAAGCGACGGCTCCATGGCATGACAAAGGGAGAAACCCACATCGCCCTTGAACGTCGTGGGCATGCTCATCACGAAATAGAAAGTGTCGCCCGGGGTGATGAAAATCGGCCGACCCTGGGACGGCTCGCGAATGATCGGCGGTTCGCTCGCCGCCTTGCGTCGATCAGCGGCCCCGGCGGCGGGCTCGGACTTGGCGCCCGCAGCGTCAGCGTCGGCTGCCGGTGGATTCTTTGACGTTTCCGGTGCCTCGGGCGGGGCAGCGTTGGCGGTGGTCAGGCTGGGTGTCCCAAAGGCGAGGCAGAAGGCAAGGCCGGCCGTAAAAAAGGCGTGATGGGTCGGCGAAAAATTCATGTGTCACTCCATCGACATTCAGACAATCCTTGATTTTCCTGTTGCCTGAGGCAACCTCCTGCCATTATAAGTACTTCGGACGGGAGGGCTATACAAAACTTTGCGACACGGGGTCCGTGCGGCCGCGTGTTCGTCATGGTTGGAGGCGTTGCATGAAAGGCGTTAAGCCATTTCGCATCGTCGTCGCGGAGCCCTTTGCGCCTGAAGCCCTGGCCCGACTCGAACAGGTCGGCCACGTCACGCTCCTGGAAAACTCCTCGCCGGACAGCATGATCCGGGCGCTCCCTGACGCCGATGCCCTTCTCGTCAAATCGCGAGCCCATGTCACCGCGAGGATTATCGAAGCAGGTCGCAATCTCAAGGTCATCGGCCGCGCCAGTTCAACGATCGATCACATCGATCTGCGGGCCGCGAGACGACGCGATATCTGCGTCGTCTACACACCCAACGCGACTGTGAATTCCACCGCGGAATTCGTCATCGCCACGGCGCTTCTGCTGAACCGGCGTATTTTCTACTACGACCAGCAGATTCGAGAAGGCCGATTTGACGTCGCCCGCCACCCATCCGGCCATGAATTCGGCCGCCGAACCCTTGGGTTGCTCGGTGTTGACCTGGTGGCCGAGCGGGTCGCCGAAATCGCTTCCAGTGCCTTCGGCTCCACGATCATTCATCACGATCCCCTGCCCGAGGCGTCATCCTCGAAGCCGGGTGAGGCGGTCATCCTGGAAGAACTCCTCCAGCGCGCGGACTTTCTCTCGGTCCACGCGCGACTGACACCGGAAACGCGCGGCATCCTGAACCGGGACACACTCGCCTTGATGAAGAAGGACGCCATCGTGATCAACGTCACCCGGGGCGCCCTGATCGATACAGAGGCCCTGGCCGAAGCGCTTCAGACCCGAACACTGGGCGGTGCGGCGATCGATGTGTTCGAATCGGAACCGCTGCCGCTTCACCACCCGCTTCGGCGCGCGCCCAACTGTATTCTGACGCCGCACATTGCCGGCGCGACGCTGGACGCGACCGACGGCCGATTCACGGTGACGGAGGATGTCGTGCGGGTCCTGGAGGGGAAAATGCCGCAATACCCCGCCTATCCGGCTTAAACGCGGTTGTGCTGTCACCCATCGCACGCGAACTCTCCGCCGCCACTCACGGTGCGCGGCGGCCATGCGCTCGTTCGCTTGACGCACTTTCCGAGCGTTCCTATTCTCTAGCTTGAAAACTACGCCGTTGGCGTGCGAGGCGTCGTCCTCAAGGCCTCGGCAAATGAGCAGACTCCGGTGATCGGGGGCCTTCTAGGAGATTCCTTACATGGCGGCACTGAAGATCGGCATCAATGGGTTTGGTCGCATCGGACGCCTCGTGGCCCGGGCCATGATGGCACGCAAGGGACAGTTCGACCTCGTCGCGATCAACGACGTCGGCTCGTCGGCCAGGGTTCATGCCCATCTGTTGAAATACGACTCCGTCCACGGCAATTTCAAAGGCGAGATTTCACACGACGAGAAGAGCATGACCGTCAATGGCGACCGGGTGCTCGTCCTCAACGAGACCAATCCAGCCAAGCTGCCCTGGAAAGACCTCGGCGCCACGATTGTCATCGAAGCAACCGGGAAATTCACCGGCCGGGCGGCCGATGGCAAGCCGGGCTACGACGACCACATCAAGGCCGGCGCCAAGAAGGTGATCCTCTCCGCCCCCGCCAAGGACCAGATCGACGCCACCGTGGTCATGGGCGTCAACGATGAGATTCTCAAGAAGGAACACACCTTCGTCAGCAACGGCAGTTGCACGACGAACTGCCTCGCCCCCGTCATTAAGGTGCTTGTCGACAATCCTGACGTCTTCGGCGCGAAGATCGAGGGCTTCATGACGACGGTTCACGCGTACACCAATGATCAGCGCATCCTGGACATGTCGCACGGAGAAGACCTGCTTCGCGCCCGCGCCGCCGCCGCTAACATCATTCCCTCGTCCACCGGCGCCGCCAAGGCGATCGGCCTGGTTGTGCCGAATCCAAACGTGAAGCTTGACGGCTTCGCCTTCCGCGTGCCGGTCATGGACGGCAGCGTGGTGGATCTCACCATCGCCCTCGAAAAGCAGGTCGATGTCGCGACCGTCAATGCGGTGTTCAAGAAGGCGTCGGAAAGCTCCCGGCTCAAGGGCATCCTGGAATACTGCGACGAGCCGCGCGTCAGCTCAGATATCATTCAAAACCCGCACAGTTCGATCTTCGACTCGACCCGCACCATGGTGAAGGGCAACGTGCTCAAGATCGTGTCGTGGTACGACAACGAGTGGGGCTTCTCCAATCGCGTCTGCGATCTGGCGGTCCGACTCGCGACGATGGCCTGATCCATCGGCGTATGGCAAGTACGAATCGTTTGACCCACGGCCGGCGGGCTTCAATCCCGTCGGCCGTTTGTCGTCTACGAGTTGAACGCTCGGACGCTACACGCAATTCAGAAGGTTCTCTGGCGAGCCCGAAGATGCGGATCAAACGACATCACGCGTCAGAGCCGGGCTGTCTCAGCCCGGCAACGATCCCCGGTGATTGTCCCGTCGGGATGGGATTGAGAAGGCGATGGCGTGCGCCGCCCGTGACCGCCCCGAGGACGGGGCGGCTCTGACTGTCGCATCCGTCGCCGGTCCCAGGAAGTCTTCCAACTTCATGCTTCCCGAACTTCACCTCGACCTGGTCATCAATCCCGTTTGACGAATTGCCATGGATGCGGCACCCTCACTTCGATAGAAATCCGGGCCCGACGCCCTTCAGGCCGCCGCGCTGGATCACGCTCATGACGGGTTCGTAATAGATGACCACCGCCATGATGCTGCCGAATACCACCGCAGCCAGCAGGCCGACCTTGATCCAGACGATCTTCCGATCGAATCGTCGAAGCGAGACGGGATCGCCGACGAACGTCTCGAGCAGCTTGCAG
>CALLKH010000311.1 GCA_938008425.1 uncultured Planctomycetaceae bacterium
GGCATGGCGGCGAGCATGGGGGCGATCCTTCTGTGCGGCGGGCAGAAGGGCAAGCGCTATGCGTTGCAGAATTCCCGCGTGCTCTTGCATCAGCCGCTCATCGGTGGTGTGATGCAGGGTGCCGCGACCGACCTGTCGATCGAGGCGAAGGAAATCCTCCGACTGCGCGATGTGCTCTATGGCATTCTCTCGTCGCAGAGCGGAACGAACATGGACAAGGTCAAGAAGGACTGTGATCGAAACCTATGGCTCGCGCCTTCCGAAGCTTTGGATTACGGGCTGATCGACAAAGTGCTCGAGCGGCAGCCGGAGTTGCCCAAGCGGCCGGTGTCGGACGACTGACCCGCCCGGGCGCCTGCGGACTCCGCACGGCGACCGCGACCACTGAGCTTAATCCAAACCGATCGATCCTCCGGGGTCGGTCGGTTTTTTTCATGGGCGTGACGATGCTCGGGAGTGTTCTCGTCAACGGAACGGGCTGTGATCCCAGCGGTCCGGCTGTTCGCCAGGATGCCGCGCGGCTCACCGAGATTCAGCGGCTTCAGGACGAAAATGAGCGGCTCAAGGTTGAACTGGCCCAGAAGGGCGACCAGCTGGCTGATCTGGCGGGAACGATCGCGTCGCTTCGCGGGCTTGAAGGCGAACGATCGATCGACAAGATCGTTCACGTCGATCGGATTGACATCGATCGGCTGTCGGGCGGTTACGATTCGAATCGCGACGGGATCGATGATGGTGTCGCGGTGTATCTGGTCCCGTTCGATCAATTCGGGGGCGTGCTCAGGGCATCCGGTTCCGCGACGGTGACGCTGCTGGATCTCACCGATCCCGCCAAACCCGCGACGGTCGGCGAACTCAGCCTGGGCGTCGAGGAGATGGAGAAAAGCTGGTACGGGGCCTTTCTCACTTCGCAATACACGTTGAAGATTCCCTGGGCGGCGGAATCGGGCAAGCCGCCGGCGGGTCAGATCACCGTGGTGGTGAGCTTCAACGATCTTCTCACCGGTCGGACATTTACCGCTCAGCGCGTGGTCTCGGTCACGGGTGCCGGCGGGTTACCGTCTCCGGGTTGAGCATCGATTCGATCCGGTTTGTCGCAGTTCATTTCCGAATCTTTCAACCTCGCCATTCATTATCCAGATTTAGTCCTCGGGTGAATCTCGCCCGAATCCCGCAGAAGTTGCCGATTCCGGGGGTGATGCCGGGGGGTGTTTTCGTCCGATAAACACTGAAATGACCGCAGCTTGCCTCTGAAGGCACCTGCTACCGGCTTTCGACTCGTCTTTATCGGGCCGAACCGCCGTTGAATAGGTGATTTCATCGATTCGTTCCCTTTGCGGTCGCCGGCGCCCTGGCGTCGGCCGGTCCACCCGGCTGGATCGGATTCGGCTGCGGCGGGGCGGAAGAAGCCACCCGGCTGTTCCGCCACGCCGAGAGTTGCCCGGGGCGAATCGGGCCGAACACGGATGGTTCGGTCACGCGGCATTCAAGGATGAGGGACTCTGCCTGTGAGCACGATTCAAGATACCATGACGTCACAGTGTGTGGGGCTCCGTTTGACGGCAACGGGGAGCGAAGGGTCTGATTCCACATGTGAACTTGCACATGCCGTGTCGATTCTCGGATCCGGCGACTGCTGCGACGTGATCCTGGAATCCGACGATGTGGCGTTTGCCCATGCGGCCATCGTCAAGTACGGCGGCTCGGCGTATATCTGCGACCTCGGCGCCCGTGGCGGCGCATCGCTCAACGGCCAGCTTGTTCGCTGGGCTCGATTGACCGGCGGCGATCGGATCGCCCTCGGGCCGTTCGAGTTCCGCGTTGAAATTGACGGCGAGTCACAGAACCAGGCGACGCGTCAGCCGGTCTTCGCGCTTCGCGGCGATGAAGAAATCGGGCTGGTCACCAGCATTGATCCGGTGCTTCTCGTCGGGTGCGACGGCGGCACCGACGTGGTCCTGAATGATCCGACGGTGCGGCCGTGCCACTGCATCGTCGTCTGGACGGATCGCGGGCCGATCGTCAGGGATTTGACGGGCGAGAAGCAGACCTATGTCAACGGCATCGCGGTGTCGTCGGCGATTCTGCACGACGGCAACACGATCGGCGTCGGCACACACGAATTCATTTTCGAAATCGAGGGCGAGGTTCCGCCGCCGTACCAGGACGATTCGGTCGGTGGCCGGTTTGCTTCGTCAGACGCGGGCAATGTCCCGGCGCCACGTGATGCAGCGGATCTCGTGGCCGACCGGAACGAGCGCGCACTGCGCAAAGCGCAGGAAAATCGGGAGTTGAAGATAGCCGGTCAGGCGCCGTCATCGACGCTGGCCGATGGCGCCTTGGTTCAGTCTTCGCGGCCGAACTATTTCGCCAGAATCGTTGAAGATGCCGAGGCGGACCTGAGCGAACTCGCGGCGATGGAAGCGGCGGCGGCGAGCGCGGAGGAAGAGGAGCTGGCCGAGGCAACGGACGATTCTCAGGACGCCGAGCCGGTCGACAGCCATCCGCCGGTGTCTCGCGGAAGCGTCCCAGCCGCTGATCCCCATTCCGGGCCGGAAGCGATTCTCAAGAAAGCCGAGCAGCTTCAGCGGAAGACCGCGGAGATGCGCCAGCGCGTGGCCGAGGCCCAGAAGGCGCTCGATTCGCGCGCGGCGAAACATCGTGAAGAGATTCTTCGCGAACGCCAGAAGCTTCGCGAGCGCCGGGCCCTGCTTCAGATGCAGGCCAAGGCGCTGATCGAGGCGGCCAAGTCCGGCGGGACCGATGACAACGGCGCGAAGTCGGTGGCGCTCAAGGGCGAATCCCGGGACGGCAGCGTGCTGGAGATTCACGACGAACCGGCACAGAAGGCTTTTGTCGAGTACGTCGCAAGCGAAGGCAGCGTTCGAAAACTCCTGAGCGGCGGGCTCGATCTGACGGAAGTCTCCGACTTCAACGCCAGGGAAACCGAGCGGCTCTTGAACGATCCGCGGGTGTTTGACGCGGATGTCACGCTTACGTCTCTTGAGGAACGCGCGGCGGAGCTTGTGCGCGTCGCCCAGGACGAACGAAAGGAAATCGAGCGCGGCGAGGCGCTGGTCGAGACGCTGCGATTCGAAACCGAGCGTCAGCGCCGGACGCTGACGCGGCGTCAGGAAAAGCTGCGTACGCGTGAAGGGTCGCTCGAAGAACGATTCCGCGCGTTGTCGAAGGCGCGGGAGGCGATTCGACGCGAGCGGGCGCCGCTTCT
The DNA here is from genome assembly GCA_938008425.1 of uncultured Planctomycetaceae bacterium. Taxonomy (GTDB): domain Bacteria; phylum Planctomycetota; class Phycisphaerae; order UBA1845; family UTPLA1; genus JADJRI01. Next base: position 3,230 of record CALLKH010000311.1, read on the forward strand.
TGCGAAGCTCAAGGCGCTGGAGGCGGACGAGGCGGCGGTGCGGGAACGGCTGAGCGAGGGCGAGCGGCTTCACGAGGAACTGACCCGTGAGGCGGAGGCGCTGGACGAGCTTCAGGAAGGCCTCGAGACTCGCGAGCGGGCGCTGCTCCACAAGCTCGAACTGGAACGCCAGCGACTCCTGGCGCGGCAGACCGATCTCAAGCGAAAGGCGGCGCAGCTGGCCAAGGCGGCGCGCGAGAAGCGGCTGAAGGTCGAGGCGGAGGTCCTGCGACAGCAGGCCGAACTCGAAGCCCGCGAGGCCGAAATCCGGGCGAAGCGCATGGAGATCGAGGAGACCGCGCGGGGCGAACTCGAGCGAACGGGCGGCCAGCTCGAGCAGGTGCTCGGCGCGAGGCTGTCGGAAATCGAGTCGGAACTCGAAGCGCGGCGTCTCGATCTGGATTCGAAGGTGCAGGAGCTCTCGGGTCTCAATCATGCCAACGTCAAGGCGGTGCGATCAGCTTCCGATCCGATCGACGCCCCGATCCGCCGGATGGCGGCGGAGTTCGCGACGTTCGGAAAGTTCGAAGATGAAAAGTCGGAATCGGAGGTCGGCGTGATGGACACGCTGGAAGCCGAAATCGACGCCTTCAGCCGGCGTACCAAGGCGACCATGAAGGCGACGGCCGACGATGTTGATTCCGAACCGAACGCCACGAGCGCAGACGGCGATGCCGACGATGCGAATGGTTTCGCGGCGGGACTTGGGTTGGAAGCGACCCAACGGTCTGCCCACGCCGGGAGCAACGGCCAGTCGGATGTTGAGCATTCGATCGAGCAGTCCGAGGCGGCTGACCGGGATGAGTATGCATTGAAAGATGAAGAATCCGAGTCGG
>CALLKH010000312.1 GCA_938008425.1 uncultured Planctomycetaceae bacterium
GCGGCATGCGATGGTCGTAACTCTCCCGCTCCTCAGCTTCCGCCGCGATTCTAATCTCCTTCTTGATGACCAGATCGTCCACCACCACGAATCGCCAGGGCTTTCGATTGGCGCCGCTGGGCGCGGAATGGGCGATCTCAAGAGCGAGTTCGAGCACCTGTCGGTCGACCGGCCGATCCGAGAAGGCGCGACAACTTCTCCGTCGGGTCATTTCGCGGAGAAGCGCGCGGCCGGCATTCAATTGTTCATCGGTTTCGCGGACGGGTAACGCGTACGGTATCACGGGGGCGGGCATGGGTTCTCCCAGTCGTTGAGTCCGGTGCGCGTGAGGTTCCTCGCACGCGCGGCAGGAATCTCCCCATCATAGCCCACTCGTTCGCAGGCATCCCGGCGTCCGGTCCGACCCGTTGACCTAATCGCCCCGCTCCTTGTAGCTGAGCTTCTTGGCCGAGACCTTCTTATCGAAGGTGGCCTTCTTGACTTCAAGCGTAATCCAATACTGCATGCCGCTGCCCGGGTCGCGCATTTCAAGTCTTCGGATGTGCTTCGATTTCTTGTCAATCCACAGGAAAATCCATGCACTGAGGGAACTGCGCCCCTGCACGACATGGCAGAGCGAGCCATCGATCGTTTCGTCTCCGAGCAGGATCGGGCTCTTGATGGTCCCCGCCTCCGAAACGCCGAACACGTCCTCGCTGAGTAATCCCGAAATCAGTCTCCCCGGCATGTTGTGAAAGAACACCATCTCATCAACCATGTTCTTGCCGTTCGGATAGGTCTGCTCCTGGTCGGACTCGGAGAACCAGTCCTTGAACTCCGAGCCGTCGCTCCAGGCCAGGTAGCGGATGTCATCGCCCGCGGCGTTCTTATGTGTCAACAGAGTTCGGAAGTTCCCGGCCCGCTTGAATGCCGTCACGTAATTGACCCGACGGATCGACGGATCGTGCCGATCGGTTCCCGCCAGCGTCATCACGCCGGAATCAACGTAGGACTTGCATTCCGCATACTTCTTCCGCATGGCGTTGACGTGGGATCTCGCCTGCGTTCGAGCCGCTTTTCGATCCTTTCCATAAGGCTTGAAGGTCTCACCGCAGAATATCGACCCGTCGATTTCCGGATCGTTCAGATCCGATGAAGCGCCGAACGCGACATCGGACCAGGTTTGACGGCCGTTCATGACCGGCCGAAGCGTTGTAGTGACATCGATGACGCGGTCAGGAATCTCCACGGCCCCGGCGCCGGGAATGGTGAGATCGCCCATGTCCTCGATGCGAACCTTCTGCTGAATTCGACGCAAAACCATTTCCTTCTTGTCGATCCAGAGCGTCATGGTGGTCTCAATCCGCAGATTCTCGGAGACCGAGATGAACGGCACATCCCGGAGCGATTCGGTCACGTCCTCCGCCTTGATCGGGCCCGAGATTTTGTAGCAGGGATGAGTGTCTATCTTTTCCTCACCCACCAGTTGCGGCAGGTTGAACCCGTCCAGCGTGGTCCTGGACTTCCTGCCCTTTTTCTTCTTGACCAGTTTGGGAAGAAGCAACTCCGGAACGATGCTGGAAGTCGCTGCGCCCTCGAAGGCCTCTTCTCGTCCCGCCCCCCCGCCATCCGTGCCTTCTCCCATCAGCCCGGCGAGCATTCGGCCCAGTCCGTCCGAGGTGTTGGCCTGATCCCCGCAGAACCAGTAAATCTGGCAGATCCGCTGCCCTTGAAACGTCTCGGTGCTGTCCATTTCCACGCGCAGGCAATCCGGACGCGCGAAGTTGGTGCGAATCAGGCTGACACTCTTGTATCCATCTTCTTCGTCGTCATCGGTCGATCGGTTGTTCGAGACGACCTCACCCTCGTCGGTGTAAGTACGACACTTGGCGTACGCCGTCCGCAGTTTCTTAATGATCTTGACCGCCTCGGGGTCGGCGACTTCCGGCGACTTGGTCTTTGCCGGCCTTCCAGCCGAGCCGTCGGTCGAATTACCTGACGAACCCCCGGACTCATCGTCTGATTCTGAGTCTGAATCAGAATCGGTGTCCGGGCGGTCCTCGGAATAGACATCATCAATGTCTTCGTCGGACTTGGGCGGCGGCCCCTTTTTGGAACACGCGGGCGAAAGGAGCAGCACGAGGGACAGAACGCCCAGCGCAAATCGGTTCAAGTCACGCGGCCACATGGTTTGTTACTCCGGCAATCGTCGAACACACTCGGGGCCGGATTCTCGATTTCGATGCTCCAGCCCGACGCCCCATATTCGTGTATTTCATCCGGCGGTTCAACCCCCGGGCGACCGTGTGGCGCGAACGTCGATCGCCCGCCGCCCGGTCACTGCCGTCAACGTCCGCGGCCTTGCCAACCACTGCCCGCCCCGTTAATTATCATTTCCATGATCGACCGACGCCAAGCACGGACGCTCGCCATGCAGGCCCTCTGCCTGTTCGACTCCATGGGCGACGATTTCAACGCACAACTTGGTGATTTTCTCGCCGACGAGAATCCACCGGCGGACG
>CALLKH010000313.1 GCA_938008425.1 uncultured Planctomycetaceae bacterium
AAATGATCCCACGGCCCACAAGGCTCCAATGAACGGCCTGTGCGACGGTGTGCCGCTCCGGCGTGGAAGTCGTCGCGAGAGGGAGAATATTCGCAGCACATTGACGAAGCCCCAGCCTGCCGAAAGGCATGAACAATGAAACCCGACAAATCGAGCGACCTTTACCCTGATCCATGCGATTCCAACAATGAAACACATCATACTTGCGACCCAATGCTCGACTCGCCAACGCGGGCCGGCCACCACGGGAAAAGCCAGCCAAATCGCGACGATTACCGCCAAGGAGACATTTCGTAAGAGGTAGAGTCGGCGCCATCGGGCAGCCGGCGCGGTCGGCGTGACCCAATTCAAATCCAGGGCCTTGCGGCTCAGTAAGTGAAAATTCAAACCGCATTCCGGGCATCGCTCATAAGTCTCGACGCGAAGGTATGCACACTGGGGGCATGACATGAAGATGTTCACCAGAACACCCGGGTCCTCCACGGAATCTGCTGCATCGGTTGACAGTGAACACATTCTTCGCCGACCCATGAAGGTGAATATGAGCACACGCGCATGATTCCACGCGAGCAACAATGGGGACATTCTACATCGTCGGTAGGCGCAGAATAATCCTCTGGTTCTGTAGAAGCTTCATCTGGCTCCCGTGTCCACAATTATACAACCCCTTCGGGGTTGAAGAGTGCTGGGGGAATGCGACCCGCAGGTTGCACCTGCGCCTACTGTTGTTGGACCCCTGTCGGGGTTTGGAGCACTTCGCGATTCCGTGAATCCGGCAATGATTCTTGATTTCGATCAATCGAAACAGAAACAGTCGCGTGATCATTGGGAACCTTCTGGATTCCCGATGATTGCAGGCTGTCGCATTCAGTTACCAAAGACAGCACTCTACGTCTTCACGACGAACTCAACATGTGACCACGACTGAGTTGGTAGGCCCTTCATAGAGATGTATGCTCACCGGAAGAAGTTCCGCGCCTTCCGTCGAGACCTCAAGATCCGCGCCAGCCTCGCCCAGGTGATCCCTCAACTGAATGAATTCCTGGGCATCTTCAATTCTCTCAAATAACAAATTCTGATTCAGGCGGGTTACGAATCCGGCGAGTTCTCCATACGCCCCGAACAGGATGTCCTGGAATATCGCCGAGAAACCAAATCGGGTCTCAGTCGTGATAGGCATCGCTACGTCGAAGCCAAGTGGCCGGAAGTTCGGAGAAGCGGAATTAGAGTGAGGAGAGTCCGGCGTTTGCCAGTTGCAATAGAGCAGATCGACCGGTTCTTCGCATTGCTGCCTGGCGCGAAGTCGCACGAACTCATCGAGGCTGGTTGAAGGGCGCAAGCCGGCGTCAAACAGGTTCAACCGTTCTTTCGGACTCTCAGGCCAGACAACCTCTCCATCGACTCCGCGATAGCGAGCGTATATTGTCGGGATATCGATTCCCGTCAAAGTCGCACGATCCGAACACCCGCAGCCTTTCGGAGGGCTGAGGTGCCAGTTCACTCGACGAAGGAGCATCAGGCCACAAGCTTTCTCAATCATTGAAAACCTCGCCCACAGGGTGTGGTCTGCTTGTCGCCCGGTCCAAACGGTCGGCTTCCTGTCCAAGTGCCGGCACATGCCAACGCTGCGGCATCCCAAGCTCGCCGCAGAGGTAAAACCGGTACGAATCCGAATCCAGCGGCTGGTCGAAGCGGATTTCGACCTCTTTCACGCAGCCGTTTTCCACCTTGGTGATGCGGCCGGTCAGTTCACGGGCGGAGAATTCGTCGCCCTCGCGCTTGGGGCGCTCGCGGCTTTGCGACATCATGCCGAGGAAGCTGTCGAACAGGCAGCCGTCGGCGGAGGAGAGGCGGAGCGTGCGTGCATCGACGCGATGAATCTTCGGATTCTCCACGTCGGTCAGAAACGCGGCGTAGGCGTGCCGGAATCCTGTCACGGACTCAAACCGCGTCTGAACGAAGAGCACGTTTGAGTCCAGCGTCGAATTCAGGAAGAACATGCAGTCGCCCGATCGAATCTCCCGGCCGAACTCGCGCTCCGCGGCGAGCAGCGCCTCGTTGCCCTTCCGCTCGACCACGCCCATGATCAGGTTCACGAAGAGAATCGACACCGGGTGCAGCACCAGGAACACCAGGATGGGCCAGCGCGTGCGAATCCACGAGCCCGACGTCGCCGCGGCCGCACGGGCGAGCCAGATGCCCGCCAACAGCGAAAAGCCCACGCCGGGCAGCATCATCACGCGATCGTCGGGGACCGTGCACACCAGGAGCGGCAGGAACATCACCGTCCACAGTGCCATCGCGGCGACGCCCCGCACCCGCCGGTTCGGCCAGATCCACTTCCACAGGGCGAGGCCGATCGCCGCGGCGCCGAACGCGGTGAACGCATAGAGCAATAGCTGCGATTCCGCCGGGCGAAGGTAAAAGAGAAACGGATTCACCGGCACGACGAGCGCGCTGAGCAGCAGGACTGTTCGCAGCGGCAGCGCGGCGAGGTAGCCCAGCGGATCGCCGGCAGGATTGAGCATGGCGAGCGTGTTCGAGCCAAACCCACCGTTGACATAGAACCCAAGCCACGCGAGGCCGATCGCCAGCCAGAGGCTCGAAGCAATCATCGCCCGGCGGAGGCGGCGCGGATCGTGATCCTCTGGCGAAGCCTTTCGCCTATCGAACCATGCGATCAGAACGGGCGCCGCCGCGACGGGCAGGCAGGCCTCCTTCACGCCGAGCGACAGCGCGAACGCCGCCGTGGCCGAAACGAGCGCCACCGCCCCGCCGCGATCGGTGAACTGCATCGACCCGAGCACCGCCAGGCAGATGAGCACCAGCGAAAGCGGATCGCCCTGGGCCGAGATGAATGTCACCGGTATGGCATGACAGGCGAACAGCGCGAACGCCAGCGCCCCCCAACGAGCCGCCCGCTCGTCGCCGCCGATTCGCCGAAGCAGCCGCAGAACCAGCAGCGTGCCGGCGATGTACATCACGAGGTTGACGATGCGATATCCGACCGGGTCGCGACCGAAGAGCGTGAACTGGCCGTAGAGAAGGCGCTCGCCTACCGGCCGCCAGTGGCGATACTTGACATCGTCGCCGAGCCACCAGACGTACATGCCGCGCCGACGGGCGGCGGCGTTGGATTCATCGCCCTGCAGGAATTGATAGAGATCGAGGCGATCGCGCGTGCCGTCGTGATACTCCTGCATCAGCGCGAAGTGGTGCAGATCGTCGAGGAGCAGCCCGCGGCCGAGCGTGGGAACGTAGAAGAGAATGATCAGCGCGGAGATGAGCAGCCCCGGGCGGCTCATCGTTTCAAACAGCGCGGCGGCGCGGCTCAGCCATGAGGGCTGCGGCCGTCCGGGGAAATGTTCGTGTGGTTGAAGTCCCATGGCCGCGGCTCGCCGGCGACGCGGCCTGTCAGATGTCGAGATCCTTGACGTGGATCGCGTTGGTCTCGATGAACTGGCGGCGCACTTCGACGTTCTCGCCCATCAGAATGGAGAAGATGCGATCGGCCGCCCGCCAGTCGATCTCAAGCTGTTCGGCGTCCTGATTCTCCTCGGAGATGACGACCTGGAGCAGCTTGCGCCGGGTCGGATCGAGCGTGGTGTCCCACAGCTCATCCGGGTTCATTTCGCCGAGACCTTTGAAGCGCTTCACGGTCGTGCCGCGCTGGCCAAGGGCTCGAACGCCCGACGCCACGCCGGCGAGGCTGTCGAGTTCAACCGGCTCGCCGCTGTCGGGAATGAGCACGTACATCGCGGGGGTGAGCTCGCCGGTGACAAGCTCTTCCCTCTTGGTGAAGTAGTCGTCGATCGGCAGGCCGAATTCGCGAAGCTGTCGGACGGCCTTTTCGAGATCGCGCGATTCGCTGAGTTCGTAGCGCACCAGCACCTTCGCGGCATCTTCGGAATCGTCGTCGACCAGGGAGTGCAAACTGACGCCGCCGTCGATGACTTCGAGCTTGCCGCATCGCTCCTGCACTTCGCGTCGGAACTGGTTGAAGGCGTCGTCGTTCGGGAAGTAGTGTTCCTCGCCGTCCATGATGGCGCGGACGCGCGGCAGTGCGATGTCGTGGCCGCTGAGATGGGCCTTGACGAATCGCTCCAGCTCGATGCCGCGGCGCTGCATGACACGCTGAATGTAGGCGATGGAGTCGAGCGTCAGCACGAGGCTGTGCAGATCGTCGCCCGTGATGAAGCGCTCATCGGCCGGGCGCTGTGATTCGCCTTCATAGGTGCGAATCGCCAGTCGCGTACCGGCCAGGCCCCAGGCGGTGAGCTTGCCGTCCATGATGGTGTCGTTGAGCACGAATTCGCCGGACTTGCCGCGCTTGAGCAGGTAGAGCGGCGGCTGCGCGATGAAGACCTTCCCGGCGTCGATCAGCCCGCGCATGTGGCGGAAGAAGAAGGTGAGCAGCAGCGTGCGAATGTGGCTGCCGTCGACGTCGGCGTCGGTCATGATGATGATCTTGCCGTAGCGGCACTTGGCGAGATCAAAATCCTCGGAGCCCGGCACGCCGCAGCCCACCGCGCGGATGATCGTCTTGATTTCCTCGTGGGAGAGGATGCGATCCATTCGCGCCTTTTCGACGTTCAGGATCTTACCCTTGAGCGGCAGAATCGCCTGGGTCTGCGAGTCGCGGCCCTGCTTGGCCGACCCGCCGGCGGAATCACCCTCGACGAGAAAGATTTCGGATTCGTCCGGGTTCTTGCTGCGGCAGTCCCAGAGCTTGCCGGGCAGATCCCCGCTGGAGAGCGCGGTCTTGCGCGTGGCTTCTCGGGCTTTTCGCGCGGCCTCGCGGGCGACGGCCGCCTGGATGCCCTTGGCGATGACCTTCTTCGCGTCGGAGGGGTTCTCTTCAAGCCAGTTGGCGAGCTGCTCATTGACCGTCTGCTGAATGAAAGACTCGACCTCGGCGTTCATGAGGCGGTCTTTGGTCTGGCCCTGGAAATCCGGCTCGCGAACCTTGGCCGACACGATGGCGGTGAGACCTTCGCGCCAGTCCTCGCCCTTGATGACGAGGTCGCTCTTGATCTGGTTGGATTTCTTTCCGTAGGCGTTCAGGGTTCGGGTCAGCCCCGCCTGGAAGCCGGTGAGATGGGTGCCGCCATCGCGATTCTTGATGTTGT
>CALLKH010000314.1 GCA_938008425.1 uncultured Planctomycetaceae bacterium
CTCAGCCGAGCTGCTGCGCAGATTCGATCGCGAAGTTGACATTCTCGCCCGCCTGACTCATCCCGGAATCGCCCGGATTTATGATGCGGGCCGGATGCAGACCTCCGTCGGCCATCGTCCATTCCTGGCCATGGAGCTGATCAAGGGCATCCCCATCAATTCGTATGTGAAAGCGCACCACCTCGACATCCCCAGGCGGCTTGAGCTGTTCGCCAAGGTGTGCGATGCGATTCAATACGCCCACCAGGCCGGCGTGATCCATCGAGACCTCAAACCGGAAAACATTCTTGTCGAGGAGTCGATGCACGGCCCGTGTCCAAGAATTCTGGATTTCGGGGTCGGGGCGATCACGGATCATTCCGCCGTGACACTCGCGACGACGCCCGGGTGCCTGATCGGGACGATCGCCTACATGTCGCCCGAACAGGTGTCGGGCCGGGTGGGAACGCAATCCGACGTGTATTCCCTTGGCGTTATTCTCTACGAACTTCTGTGCGGCCGGCTTCCCATTCAAATGAACGGGGACGTACTCGCCAATGTTCTCCGCCGCTTGCAGGACGAGGCGCCGGTTCCGGTCTCGAGATGCAACCCGCAACTGCGCGGCGACCTCGAGACCATTGTCATGAAATCGCTTGAGAAGGAGCCTTCCAGGCGTTACCCGTCGGCCGATGCCCTGGCAACTGACATTCGTCGCCATCTGCAACACGAACCGATACTGGCCCGGCGACCGAGCGCCACATACGTCGTGGGGCGCTTTGCCCGCCGTCATCGGCTGCTGGTTGGGGTCAGTTCCATTGCGGCGGCGGCGGTCTTTGTCGCGGTCATTGGCGTGTTCTTCGCCATGATGCGCGCTCGGGAGGCGAAGGAGAGCGCCGTGGCGCTCGCCGGCGTTCTTTCGTCCCGGGCGCTTCCGATGCTGACGGATCAAATCGGCACAAGAGCGGAGCGCGAAGCGCTGGCCATCGAGGCCCACGCGGCGTCACTATCGTTGCTGCGACACTCGCCGAACGATCCGACAGTTCTGTCGGTCCATGCCGATTCGCTTCGCCAACTGTCGCGGGTTGCACTGGATGATGGAGATGCCGAGAAGACACTGAAGTTATGCGAGGAAGCGCTGGCCGCGCGCGAACAGGCGGGCAGGATCGCCCCAGATGATCTCGACCTGATGTCGGTGAAATCTATCGACATGGTCCTCATCGGGGATGCATGGAAGCTTCAGAACCGACGTGGAGAGACCAGGGATTGGTATGAGCGGGCGGAGCGCCTGCAATCTCACCTCGCGGCGACTGCGCCATCGGCCAGGCACCTGGAACAGCTCGCGTGGAGCCAGCATCGTCTTTGGGATCTTGCAAAGGCAGACGGCCGGTGGAACGAAGCGTCGGATCGGGCCCGGCGGATGATGGAGCTGTGTCAGAAAGTCGTCGCCATGCGACCCGATGATCTGACCGCGATGGACGGCCTTCGAGAGGCACACGTGAGTACCGCCGTAGTTCTGCATCAACGCGGAGACCGGGCGGATGCCATTGCCCACCTTGAACATGCACTGACCCTCGGCCGCCGACTCCTCGCCGGCGACCCCCAGAACCGGATTTATCTTCGTGGATTCCTTTGTTGTGTGGTCGAGAGGGCTTCATGGGACGACGATGTGGACGAGAGTGATCCTCGCCGCGATCTGGTTGATGAGGCGATGCCGATCGCCGAGCGCTTCCACGATGCCGATCCCGCGGACTGGACCGGCATTCGAGTCCTGGGGCGGCTGCTCGGCCGGTTCGCGATTCTCGCCGAACGGGAAGGCAATGCCGGGTTGGCGCTGGCGACGGTCAATCGGCAACTTGAACTGTACAAGTCGAATTCGCATCGCATCACGAGACATAACGCACTACAGATCCAGTCAGACTTCCAGATCGCGGGCGCGTTATTTCATCGCCTCGGTCGTGAGGATGAGTCCCGCTTTGCGTGGAGGGAGTCTGTGCGTCTGCTTGAACTTGACGCCGGGCAATCCGATCCATCGGCGGAGAGCCTCGCCCAGTTGGCCAGCCTGCTCTTAAATTGTGAATCGCCGGAGATTCGCGATCCGGGTAGAGCCCTTCAACTGGCCAAACGTGCCGTCGAGTCGAAGGAACATGATGCCAACTACTGGCGAGTGCTGGCGAACTGTTATGACGCCGCGGGTGAAGGCGAACAGGCCCGTTTATGTCAGGCAAGAATCCAGGAGCTCGCCCAACGCAACCCGTGATACGGTGTCGTTTGCGCTTCCCGGTCCTTCCGACCCCATCGTGGCGGCGCGGGCCAGTGGATCCTTTCCGCTCATCGCCAAACGGCAAGCCGGCGCCGGACGCGATTCCAATCTGAACCCTCGACCCCTTGGCTCCCAGACCCATTCACTCGGACCCTTGGCTCCTCTGAACTTCGGAACCTGGACCCCTCGACCCTTTGGAGCCATTCGAGTCATCGCCAAACGGCAAGCCAGAGCCCGGGTGCTCTTTGAGCATGGATACCCCAGATTTCGTTATCCCTTTTAACAGGCAGAGGTTCCCGGCTACGTCTCGTACCAGGATTCCGGATTCGTCAGGTTCCCGGATTCGCTCGGTCGCGGCACGAGGCCGGGCGGCGCCCTCGGCGGGTTTCCGACGTCCCGCCGGGTGTCGCCGCTTTCGACTGGCTTATGAACCCCATCTGCCCTTAAGATGCCGCCTCATCGTCTGGGAGACTCGCACTTGTCCGGATTGACACTGCTGCTGGCCGACACATGGGCTGAATCCATCGGCCGCGCGATCCAGCACAACTGGGCGCTCACCTCCATCCTCGCGACGCTGACGCTGCTCATCGTCATCCCCGCACTCATTCTCGGGAAGTACGTTCGCATCTGCCTCAACATCCTTCGCGACACAGAGCCGCCGCTCTCCATGGTGCAGACCGGGTTCATCCCCCTCCGCGGCGAGGATCGCGACTTCTTCGCGGCCGACGGCATCCGGCTGCGCGGCACCTTCATCCGGGCGTGGAACAAGCCGTCGCTCGGCCTCATCGTCTTCGCCCCCGAGTTCAAGAGCACGCGGCACAGCGCCGCCCGCTACTGCAAGCCGCTCGTCGCCGCGGGGTACGATATTTTCACCTTCGACTTTCGCGGCCACGGCGACTCGGCCTCCGAGGAAGGCTACACGCCGCGGCAGTGGGCCAGCGACCGCGAAGTGACCGACATGCAGGCGGCGATTCACTTTGCCGAGCAGTGGCTCGAAGAGCAGAACCGGCCGGCGGAGCTGGGCGTCTTCGGGATTTCGCGCGGGGCGTGCTCCGCGATTCTCGCGGCCGAGACGTGCCCCTCGGTGAAGTCGGTCGTCTGCGACGGGGCGTTTTCATCCGACTGCACGCTCGAGTACCTCATGCGGAAGCTCGCCAAGGTTTTCGCCAAGGTGCGGTTCATCTATGAGAACCATCCGCCGGAGTTCTGGCGGTTTCTTCGCTGGTGCGTGATCATCACCTGCCGCTTCAAGTTCAAGTGCAAGTTCCCCTCGGTTCGCAAGACGCTGACCCGCATGCTGCCGCGGCCGATCCTGTTCATTCACGGCGAGCGCGACAGCTACATTCCGGTCGAGCAGTCGCGGCTGCTCTACGCCCAGTCGCCGCAGCCGCGGTATCTGTGGATCGTCGCCCGCGCCAAGCACAACCAGTCTGTTGATCTCCAGCCCGAGAGCTATGCCCGCCACACGGTTCACTTCTTCAACCATTTTCTCGGCATGGTGGAGGAGACCGAGAACATGTTCCGCTCCTCGCGTTTCGACGAACTCGTCGCCGCCGAGCGAAACTACCACCACATCTCCGTCGCCGCCGGCCGCGAGGTGGCCGTCGGCCCCCACGGCCGCGTGGAGCCGCTCGTCTCCCCGGACGAGGCGGTCGAGGATGTGGAAATCACCCCGGTGGATGTCAGCAACAACTGAGCGGGCGCCCATCGACTATCGCCCCAGGGCTTTTTTTCTTACACTCGACCGGCGAAACGACGATGAAACGAGGCGAATTCAAGCTTCGCCCGGACGTCTCCCGCGCGCCCGGCGGCGGAATCGAGTGCCGACCGCGTGACATAACCCCCGATCCACGGAGCCGATGATCCCATGTTCAAGATACTCGTGGCCGACCCGCTCGCGGAAGAAGGCCTGACCAGATTGCGGCAGGCGGCCGATGTGCAGTTCGACATTCGCGTCGGCCTCTCGCCCGAGGAACTGGCGGCGGCGGTCGGCGATTATGACGGCCTCATCATCCGCTCCGGCGTGAAGGTGACGAAGGAAGTGCTGGCCCGGCCCGGCCGGCTTCGCGGCATCGCCCGGGCGGGTGTCGGCGTGGACAACGTCGATCTCGACGCCGCCACGGCCGCCGGCGTGCTGGTCATGAACACGCCCGACGCCAACACCCTCTCCACCGCCGAGCACACCATGGCGATGATGCTCGCCGCCATGCGACGCATCCCCGGCGCCCACGCCCAC
>CALLKH010000315.1 GCA_938008425.1 uncultured Planctomycetaceae bacterium
CGCCGTGGGTGAGCGTCAGAATCGTGGCATTCTTGATGAGCAGGTTGCCGCGGGTATGGAATCGCGGTTTTTGATCAGATTCGATCTCGTCGGCGAATTCGGGAAAGAAGGTCGGGTCTTCAGCGGCCTGGCTGGTGGGGGCGCTGGTGGTGGACGGCGCGCTGGCTGATGTGGCGTCGTCATCCGATGCCGGCTGTGTGGTCGGCGCGTCGGCGGCCGGTGAATCGGCAGGCGTCTTCTCATCGGCGGACGCCTTGTCCGCGTCTCCGCCCTCGGGTTTGTCGCCGTTCTTACCCTTGCGATCCGGCTGCTTTTCCTTTCGGCCGACGTCAAACGGCACGCCCTCGACAAACACCCACTTCACTTCGCTTTTCTTTTCGAAGATTCGATCGGAGAGGAGCGTCAGGTTGGCCAGTCTGCCGATGGCGATCTCGCCGCAGTCCGCTGCAATGCCGAACATTCGGGCCGGCGTTGTGCAGAGCCCCGCGATGGCCGCATCTTCCGAGAGACCGCGATCGATGGCGTCATGAATGGCCTTCAGCGCTTCCTTCGGCGACTTGAGATCAGCAGTCGTGAACGCAAATGAAATGCCCGCCTCGTGGAGCATCTTCGCATTGTCGATCTCCTCGAATCGCAGCCGCTCTCGCTCCTTGAACACACGATGCGTTTCCCACGCCTGATCCTGCCAGGCGTCGTCGAAGACCGGGCTGCGATCGATCGGCCGCGCCAAGGGGTCGGCACTGTCCACCGCCGCGACATGAAGCGAATCGACCGGCTTCTTGGGCTTCTCGATTTCGTCCGACCACTTGAGGCTCAGCAACACGGGGACGCCGTCGGCCTTCAGTCGCTCGGCCGCCTTCCACGCTTCCTTGCCGCCGACGATGATGGGTCGAATCTTGAACTCGGCCGCCACGTTCAGGGCGCGGTGAATCTCGTCCTCGGAGTTGGCCAGGAACGCGACACGGACGCCATCCGTGGCGAGGACCGGCTCCAGCGCTTCAAGGGCGCGATCAAACGGCGCCCGCGGTTCGTCAGGGTGAATGGCTGACCATGCCCTGAGTTCGCCGTGCCACTGAGAATCCGCCAGCGCCTGGCGAAACGCGGCGATCGCGCCCATGGTGGTGACGGGATATCCGCCGCCTCCGCCGAAGGGCGAGCCGCCGCTGCCCGATTGTGTCACGAACGCGGCATGCTGTGCGACGACGGGCTTCAGGACCGACCGCCTCGCCGGCAATTCGCCCATCGACACGACGGCGCTGTAGCCGGAGAAGATGGCCGCCTCAGCGGCGACCAGCGCGGTCGTGAAGCCGCCGGCGCGGGCCTCGTCGCGCTTCGCGGACTTGGGGTCGAAATGTTCGGCCGCGTGAACATCGGGATGAATCAGCCGGCGCTGCGCCTGCACGGTCGCGGACTGAACATCCTGCGTGACGTCGAGATCGTCGTCGGCCAGCCGCGCCAGTTCATCGCGATCCGGGTGCGCCTTCTCAACACCGCGATGCGAGAGGCCGTCGATGAAGCCGGGATAAACGACCATGCCAGAGGCGTCGAACCGTTCGGCCGCGGGCGGCAGCGTGACTTCCGTGCCGATCGCGGTGATGCGGCCGTTCTCGATCAGGATCACGCCGCCCTCGATGAACTGCCCGGGTTCGGTGACGATTCGCGCGTTGATGATCGCGATCGTCGAGGGCAACTCGATGCCGGTCACGTCGGCCCGGCCGGCGGGGGATGCGAACATGCTGAGCAGGCAGATGGCGGCGATGGTGGCCGCGAAGGGGTTTCGTCTCATGTGTTGGTCCACTCTGTTGAAAGGGAGCCCAAAGCCGGCGTGATGACGGCCATCGACGCGGGTCGGACTCCGTGTTGGTGCTCGTGTCCGCGCCGCGAAGACGTTGCGACCCGGGTGACTTCGGAATCCACCCCGGACTCCGATCGGATTCAATCACGGCGACAGATCGGCCCCGCATGTGACGCGACGGCGCTGCCGTCGTTTTTGCCGTTCGCGAGTCCGCTTCGCCGCAGGGGAGTCACAGAATAACCCAAAGAACGGAGTGCACGACAGAGGCTTGCGAAGTTCGATTTCGGCGACCCGGGAGGTTAATGCTGCGACCATTGCGGAGTGCCCCGGATCGTTGTTTTACCGATAACATCATTGAAGACATTGGCTTAGTATCAGCTAAGCGGCTGAAGGGTGGCCGACGAGACACGCGTTTATGCGGTATACTTAAGCTTGAAGCCGCTCGATCACCGTGGGTAGAATGGCGGCTTGAAGCGGACGTGCCGGGGTCCGAAGAACCGGCGGCATGCCCGCG
This sequence comes from uncultured Planctomycetaceae bacterium, assembly GCA_938008425.1. Taxonomy (GTDB): domain Bacteria; phylum Planctomycetota; class Phycisphaerae; order UBA1845; family UTPLA1; genus JADJRI01. The sequence goes on from CALLKH010000315.1 coordinate 2,310, forward strand.
CCCCTCGCGAATGGCCGATGTAATAGGCAATCCTCGCAAAGGATTATCCAATTATGAAAATGTTCTCCCTTACCTCTCCCGCTTCGCGCCGACCGTCTGTCTGGATGGTGGGCCAGTCCATGGCGTTCGCGCTGGCCGCGCTCGTCATCAGCGTTGGTTGTGATTCGGCCCAGAATCTGGGGCCTCCCGGAAGTGGATCCGGCGGCAACTTCGTCGGCCGTCCGGCATCGGCCGCGCCGACGTTCGACAACTCGCTGGGCGCCACCGATGACTCCCAGGAGCAGGCCCGTGCTTCCGCGGACCTGGCCCGTGCGATCGAGGAGGCCGACATCGTCAAGCGCGTCGGCGACCGACTCTATGCGTTGAACCGCTACAAGGGGCTGCTCGTCATCGACGTGGCGGACCCCGACAATCCGGCCCTGCTCGGCAGTCTCGATCTGAAGGGCCGCGGCGTTGAGATGTATGTCTCCAACGATCAGGCGTATGTGCTGCTCAGCGCAGACTTCTACTACGTTTATGACGCCGATATCGCGGTGTCGAACTCGGGCGATGTTGGATTTGACGGCCGGGCCAGCGCCGTCGCCCCGGATCGCGGGCCCTCACCCGATGCGCCGGACTTCGAAGGCAGTCAGCTCGCCATCGTCGATCTGACGGATCCGACGAAGCCCACGGTGCAGGGGAAGATCAACCTGGTCGGCTACGCGAACGAGAGCCGCCGGGTCGGCGACATCATTTACGTGATCGGCTCGAGCTATGCACCGTACTTCGCCCTCGGCGGCACCGTGGACGACAGCACGCCCGGCGAGGGGTTCGTCGCCTCGGTGAACGTGGCCGATCCCACGGACATCCAGCCCGTGCAGCGAAAAGTCCTGGCCGGCAATGCGGTCACGATGCACGCCTCTGAGGGTGCGATCTTCGCCGCCAGCCATGATTACAATTTTGATGAGGCCGAGTCGTACACCCACATTCAGATCGTCGACATCTCCGACGCCGCCGGGGCGATCACGCTTCGCGGTGAATTCGACGTGCCCGGCACGATTCGGAACCGGTTCTACATGGACCGGTTCGGCGACACGTTCCGAATCGCGACGGAGTCCTTCGGCTTCGGCTTCCAGACCGTGGCGCTGTACACCTACGACATCTCCGACATGGACAACGTGGCCGACCTCGGCTCGACCGACATCATCGAGAACGAATCGCTCGAAGCGGTTCGCTTCGACGGCGAGCGTGCCTACGCGGTGACATTCTTCGTGACCGATCCGCTCTTCGTGATCGATCTCAAGGATCCCGCGAATCCGACGGTGGCGGGCGAGCTTGAAGTTCCCGGCTATTCCACCCACATCGAGCCGCGCGGCGATCGCCTGATCGCGGTCGGCATCGACGACACCGACGGCAATCGGCCGGCGGTCGCGTATTACGATGTTTCAGATCCCGCGAATCCGGTGCAGCTTGGCCGCGTGATCCTCGGCCCGCCGGGATCGTACACGTCTTCTGATGCAACGTATGACGAGAAGGCGTTCAAGATCGTCGACGAGCTGGGCCTGATCGCCATTCCCTATCAGCACATCGATTACACCGAAGTCAATGGCGACGGCGAGGTCCCGCCGGACGAGCCCGGTGAGCGGCCCGACGCCGGCCAGGACGACTTCGTCAACACCGCGATCGCCGGCGACGCGTACTACTACGCCCCCGAGTGCACGAACGGCGTGCAGCTGGTGGACTTTAGTGACACGGCGTTGACGCAGCGCGGCTCGTTCGAGAACCACGGCAACGTCAGCCGCGTCGGCGTGATCGGCACACGGCTCTTCGCCCTGTCGGACCTGGGCCTCAAGACGGTCGACATTTCCGATCGCGATGCGCCCGAGACGGCCGGCGAAGTCATGTTCTACACCGATGAGGAACTCTCGCGGTTCGATGAGTGCGGCTACGGGTATTACTATCCGTTTGATATCGAACCGGGCTTCCCGGGCGGGTTCAATTTCCCGGATCTCACGGCGGAGCAGATCGATCGACTGCTCGCCCTCGCCGAGAATTGTGCCGCGGGCACGCCGATGCCGGCGGCGGCGCTGCTCATGGCGATGTTCTTCATGCGGCCGACGATTCGGCGACGACGGCGACGCTAGGTTGAGCGGGCTGAGCCCGATCGCGGGTTGAGCCCGTTGGTGTGCTTTCTGAAAAAACGCGGGCCCGGTGATCAACGATCGCCGGGCCCGCTTGCTTTTTTGGTTCTT
>CALLKH010000316.1 GCA_938008425.1 uncultured Planctomycetaceae bacterium
GTCATACGCTTTGATCTCAATTCCGAATGTGAGATTGCTGGGCATCGGGTACTCAACTCGCTATCGCGCGATACTCCTCCGGTGATTACAGCCCCAGCGCGCTCGTCGGAATCGCGCTGCCGAAAGTCGGCACCATCGCGGCCGCCGCGCCGGTGTGGGAGGTGATGATCGAGATGCGCTCGGTCACCACGTCGTTGTCGTCGGCCTCGGTGTGTTCGGAAAGCTGGCACGCCCCGAGCGTCTCGGTGACGGTCTCGTTGGTAACGCCGGTCGCGTGAATGAACGATGCCGCGTGCTCGGTCTGGGCGTGCAGCAGCGTTCGCCAGGCGGCCGACGTGAACTGGGCGACAATCTCGGCCGTGTGTTTGATCACGCCATCGACCGAGTAAATCCGCTTGGCGGTCGAGTCCGGCGGGCCGAGGCCGCGCATGATTTCGATCGTGCGACGGTAACTCAGCACCCGCGTCGCCGCGACGCTGTTGATGGTGAAGGTCGACAAGTGCATCGGAAAGTGGCCTACCGCCGATTGCGTGCCGGCCGAGAGCCCGGTCGTCGTCTCGCGGGCCATGCAATCGATGTCGAGCGACCCCTTGAGAATCGCGTCGTCGCCGGGCTCGGATGATCGTGAATATCCGAACTCGAAGCGCGACACGCCGCAGCCCAGGAAGAGCTCGTGCCCAACGCCGAAGGCGGTCCGCGCGATGGAGAACGCCGGGAACGATGGCGAGACCCACTTCGTCGAAAGAAGCAGCAGGTCGCGGATCGTGCCCTTGTTGATGTCGGGCGTCAGGCGCAATCCGTTCGTCACGCCGACCGGCACGTTCTTCGTCTGGCTGGGAAACGTCGCCGACGATTCGACGGTGGCGAAGTGCCCGCGCCGTGACGGCTCAAGCCCCGGCCGCAGAATCGGGCAGTGGAAAGGGAACGTCGCGGCGACGGTGCCGCGCGTGGTTTCCACGCCGACGAGGACGATGTCTGAAAGTCTGTGCATGGTTTTCTACTCCTGACCTTCGATGCCGCCTGGGGCCGGCCGCGAGCGTCACACGGGTGATTAGAGTTTCGCCAGTTCCGATTCGAGCTGCGCCCGCCGGGCGGCCGCATTGGCCTGCTTTCGCGCCTCGTCTTCGATCCGCGTTCGATCGGCCTTGAAAGCCGGTTCGAACTCAGCCGCCTCGCCCAGGCACATCGCCGGGGTGTCGGCAAGTGCCACGGTGTAGAGCCGGCCGAGCTTCACGAAGCCGATCGTGTGAACGCCGTCATGGCCGCGGATGCGGCGAAGCAGCACGTCGCCCTCGGGAACCGCGAGGAGATCGGCAACCGCCGCCTCATTGATCGGCGCGGGCTCAGTCGTCGTCGCGGGATCGGCGATCGGCTTGCGCTCGGCGACCGGCGCGGGCTCATCGCTTCGCTTGGGCTCGGCGACCGGCGCGCTCGCCCGCTCGGCCTTGGGTGTCTTCGTCGTGTCGTTCTTGTCCGCCATGATTCGCTGTCCTTTCTCAGGCGATGAGGTCGGTATGGTCGACCATCGCCACAATCCTGATTTCAAAAACGCCGCGCCATTCCTGCGGCGCGTCAAGCGGCTCGCGGTCCGGGTCGCACGCGCCGGTCAGAGCCTTTTCGATGTAGAGCGGCTGGGCGGAATTCGGCCCGACCGCGCCGCCCGTGGGGCCGACGCCCTTGTAAAGCCGCGCCGCCAGGCGAATGAGGGTCCACTCGATGAGCCGCGCGCTCTCGATGGTGATGCTGCCCGAGCCGTAGCCGACCTGATAGGTCAGTTCGATCCGCGCCGACGAACTCGAATAGTCGACCTTGGTGTCCAATCGCGTCGGCACGAGCCAGATGCGCGGCCCCGCGTCGACCTGTTCCTCCGGGTCATCGCGCAGATCCACGGCCCGGTCCCACACCTGTATCAGGTTAGGGTCAACGATGTCGGTCAGCGGCGTGAAGAAACGCAGCTGGTCGACGAGAACGACATCGAGGGCGGTCAGCGGATTGCTCGCCGGCATTACGACCGTCCTCCCACCGCCTTGCGGTACTCGGCTTCCAGGCGAACCATCGCGAACCGCTTGGCCTCGCTGCTGAGCACGAGGTACTCGCGGCCGCGAATGCGCACGCGCTTGACCAGGGCGAACATCACTTCGCCCGCGGCCTTGACGATGCGTTCCTTGCCCGGCGTCCCGTCCTTCTTCGTTTTGCCGGGCCGGGTGACATTCTCCTTGCGCACGAGCGCGGGGCCGATCCACGATCGCGAGCCGATTCGAATCTTCTCGGCCGGCTTGAACTGCATCGAGTCGCGCGGCAGATCGCGCGGCCAGACGCCGCGCCGCCGAAGGTCGGCGGGCACGGGAATCGCCAGGTACTTTCCGCTCTTCGGCTTGACCTCGCCGCCGACCTGTTGAATCGCGGCATAGACGAGATTCGAACCGACTTGCACGCTAAATTCGTCGAGGCGGATGGCGAGCGAGCGGGAGAGCCGACCGGACGGAGCGCCCCAGTCCTTCGGCCGCGAGCGCAGGGCGCGCTGCGCTTCGCGGCGAATGAACAGGCCGAGCGGGCCGAGCACCGGCCGCGCGGTTTTCGAGACGCTCATGACCCGCTCGAATCCCGCGCGAAGTTCCGCCAGGTCACGCGGATTGGGCGTGATCACCATCGGAACCGTCATGAATGTCAGCAACGCGCCTGCCATGCCTAGAAGCCTTTCATTCTCTCGCTGGTGAAGACGCCGTCGTCGCCGAAGACCTCCGCCGCGGGGCCGGTGGATTCGGGAGCCGGGAGCGGGACAAGCCCCGGAAGTGCCGCGCGACCGTCAGCGATGCGAAGGAGCTTTTCCTTCGCCTCCTTGTAGTCCGCCTCGACGCCCACTCGCATCTTCCCGCTCTTGAGCGGGTGCTTGAGATAGCACTCCCACGCCGCGAACGGTACGACGATCGAGAGTAGGGCCTGAGCCAGCGACGCGTCGACGCTCACATCCACCGGCGTCCGAAACCGCGCCGCTAGATAGACGTTGACGCTGCCGTGCGCATCATCGAGCCGCGCCTGGCCGACCGTGTCATCGGCAGTGGTGCCGCCGGACAGGTCGGTCAACTGCGCGTAGATCGGCGAGAACCGCGTCTTGAAGTCATCGAGCGTCGCGTAGCTCATCGCTTCTCGTCGGGCTCCTTCCTGAGCCGTTCAATCTCATACACCGCGTCCTCAAAGAGCTGCGAGTCCGTGGGGCTTTTGAGATTCAGAAGTTGGCACAGCCGGCCGCGCGGCCCCGGCTCGGTGGAGGGCGCGGGCGGCCCGAAGACCGAGCCCGGATTGCGCCCGGCCTTGACGCCCTTCATCAGGGGAGGCATCGGCGGCGTGGGCAAGTCGGCCGTCGCCGGGCCGTTGTTCTTCCTGTCGTTTGCCATGTCTATTCTCCGTTCAAGTCGCTTCCAGCCGTGACGGCGCGAGCCGTCACGGCAACGCGATCGGTTTAGATGAAGTCCACGCGGACGCAGTACATCCACTTGCCATAGACCATGCGGTATCGCGCCTTGACGCCGTAGCGAAGCTTGCCGTTCATGAAGACGGCCTCGTCGTTCGCCTTGTCCATCGCGTCGAACTGCACGGCCTTGCGCTTCTGGAAGACGAACGGCCGAACCGGCTCATCCGTCTTGGCCAGGTAGAACTTGCTGGCGTCCGTCAGCCGGCCCATCGGAATCACGTCAGGCTTGAACTGCTTGATGACGTTGTCGGTGTTGTCGACCAGCGCCGCCGTCACCGCCTTGAGCCAGTTCATGTACTGCGTCGCGTGACAGATGACGACGAGGCCCGACGCGCCGATGTTCATCACATCGCCGCGGTCATCCTTGAAGGTCATCATCTGGGCGAGCGCATCGCTGAACGCCTGCTGCATGGTCAGCACGCTGGCTTGATTGGGCGTGTTCGGCTCGGCCGGCATCTTGGCGCTGATGTCGAAGTCGAGCTTGTTGCTCTGCGCGCCGCTGTCGCCGGAGACGTGCGCATCGCTGAAGAACGGCACGCCGTCATAGGAGTGAAAGCCGGCCGCCTCGCCGTTGATCAGCAGGTCGGCGATCATGTTGGCCGGATGGTCGGCCGCCGCCTGGGCGAGTTCCTGGGTGCGAATCGAAATCTGCCCGGTCTGATCGTCCTCGAGTTCATCCTCATCGACCTCCATCGTCGCTTCGTACTTCATGTTCTCGACGACGTAGGTTTCGCTGAGCAGACCCTTCGCCAGCCGGCCGGTTCCCCACTCGCGCATCTGCGGCACATGACCGAGGAAGCGATGAATCTCCGCCGCCGTGGTGGAGGCCATCGGCGTCGCCAGACGATCCTCTTACTTCGGCCGCGACTTGTATCGCTCGAAAAACTCGCTTCGGATGCCCTTGGTGATCAGCCCCGTGTTGATGACTGCCATATCGTTGTCTCCTTCGTTTCGCCGCAGCCGGCGAGCCGGCACAGGCCGGCGATGGTTTGAGAATCAGTTACCGCCTTCTCAGGCGAGAATGGCCATGAAGACGACCTTCATTTTCCCGGCCGCGCCCGCTCCGCTCGTGGACTGAGTGACCTTCGCCTTGACCCCTTTGCCCGCCGGAACGACGGCACCGGCATCGCCGCTCGTCGCACCGATCAGGGTGTCGTTGGTGCCGCCTTCCTGAATGAAGTCGTTGAGGGCGTCCGCCCCGGCGTCCGCCGCGGTGAAGGTGAGGTTCAGGGAATTACCGTCCGTATCCTGGAGCGTGATGATGCCCTGGTCCTGCGTCGCTCCCGCGAAGACCTCGGAAATGATTCCCCACGTTCCGACGATCGGTGCGCCGGCCTTGTTGAGAATCGCCGGCATCAGAACGACCTCCGCTGTTTCACCACCGTTAAACTCGCAGTCGAGTTCGCAGATCGCGCTCACGAGGTTTCCATTGATTTTCAGCATCGGCTCGATTCGAACCACGGCGAGACCCGCGCCCTCGTAGCCGATGGCATGTCCGATCAATCCCGCGGCGAGCGGACTGAGCGTGAAGTCATTGTCGGTGCTGGCATAGACCGGCTTGCCGACATCGCCGACCGCGAAGCCCGCGATCGGCAGGACGAAGTCGCCAATTTCGACGCGGCAGATCACCGCGCCGGCCGAACCCGCCGAGTTGTCTTTTTCCTCGTAGGCGAGTCCGACGAAGAGTGTTCCCGGCACATAGGGAACGAGATAGCCCGTGGCGTTTAAGCCGACCGCGCCGCCCTTGTAGATGCGCGTCGCGGCAGCAACGTGGAAAGCGCGAGTGGTCTGGTCGGGGAATCGGTTTCGCTGCACGTTGGCGGCGAGCGCCGCCATGCCGAGCGGCCGGGTCAACAGAGCAGCCGCGGCGATGATGGTCAGGATCACGATGAGATTCATAACAGCCTCCTTGCTGTGGCTTTCATTTTTCCTCGGGGCGGTGCCGCCCACTCGGCGGCACCGCCAACTTTCACGCGGTGGATCGAACCACGAATCAGGCGATCAGCTTCTTGTCGTCCGCCGTCAGTTCATCATCGAGACCGGCGTCGCGCAGCGACTGGCGAACCCACGCCTCGCGGTTCGGGAAGAGCTTTCGGACACCGGCGTCGTCGTGCTCGGCCCTGGCCTTGTTGATCACGGCGACTCGGCCGCCAGCGGCGGCGACGGGCATCGCCGCCGAATTCGTCACCACGCGACCCGCCGGGGCCGAGACCACCGGGGTTCGTTCAAGCCACGCCGCCCACGCCTTTTCGTCGCGAGCGAGCGTCTTGAAGTAATTCGATCCGTCCGCGTTTACCACGAGCATGGCATCATTCAGCTTCCCGGCAGCTTTGGCGTCGGCGATACGGTCCGCCGCGTCGCGGTCGATCGATCGATTGCTGACTGCGGTCAGCTGCTCACTCGTGGCCTTGAGCGAATTCGAGATCGCATCGAATTCGGCGCGTGGAACGTATCCCGACAGATCCACCGGCGCGGCCTTGGTCGACCTCGCGTTGATCGCGTTCACGACGTCGGTCTCACTCGCCGTGTCCGCCACCCCGGCCGCTTTGCACACCGCGGCGGGGACTCCGGCCTTGAGTCGCTCCCGCGCCTTGTTGAGAACCGCATCGGCCTTGGCGTCGGCCTCCATTCCGAGAACGCTTCTCATCTGAGACAAGAACTTTTCAAACTCCATCGTGATTTCCTCTGGTGTCGCGGTCTCCGGCAGGTTCAGGAACCACCGTGCCCGATCGAATTTTTCACTGTCCAACATAGACAGAAACTCCCTGGCGAGCCCAGCCGCCGTTACGCTGTTCACGATCGGTTTCACGCTGGTTTGAGGATCGTTCGTCAGTCCGACCGTATTCACTGACAAGACCCTGCCGTCCGATTCCTGAATCCACCCCTCGAATGAGAGGTAGCGGTACTCGCGATTTCGGACGAGCTCCTGGGCTTTCGGCGTCCACTCAACATCGACATAGACGCCGTCGCCCGGAACGCCGATGAAACCCGCCGAGTCATGGCGCATCCAACCAGAGGCCGGCGCGAGCCCGTCGTCGCGGCGGTTTTGCCCCTTGGACTGATGCTCGTAATCGAACACCAGGTCAATCTTGCGGTCGCGGTACATGAAGTCGAACGTGCGATTCATCATCTGTACGGCGACTTCATCCACAAGCGTCGGCACCACGTTTCCATCGCCGGCATTGGAATCAAACCGGCCCCACGGCATGATCTGAACGCGCATGCGCGGCGTCACGTCCGCGGAAATCTCCGCCCGTGCCACACAGGCGACCTGCTTAAGACCGTCCGTTATCGACTTCACGCCGCCACCTCCCAGCCGCGCCCTTTCGCGAACTTCTCAAACACCGGCCGCAAATCATCCGGAAAGCCGCCCAGTTTGACGGGCTCGATGTTCGCATAGGCGGTCGGGTCCCACGTGAACGCGGACGGCCGCTTAAGCTCCTCGTCGAGCGCCGGATTCTTGACAGCCGACTCTGAGTCGAAGGTGCTCACCTCGCCTTCGAAGACCACCTCGTCTTCGCAGTCGCAGAAGAAATGCAGCGGCGGAAAGAACTTTCGATCAGAGAGGGCAAATACCTTATTCACGAGAGGCTGGCAGATCGGGCAGGCATCGCCGTTCGAAACAAACCGCCAGCCGGCCGCGCCGAACTCCCGGTACTCCGCATAGCGGCCCGCAGCATGGGCCGTCATGAAGTTCTGAAAATGGACTAAATCCGCATGCCAAGGGTTCTCACCGCTCCACCCCGCCGCCTCGACCATTGCCGGCAGTCGGTTTCTGAAGCTCCGCGAGGTCTCTCCCTCCGCGATCGATTTCACCAACGCCTGATGAATGGTCGCCAGAACGCTCATGTCGGCGACTCCGGCCACACGCCACGCCCGCGACCGTGCCTCAGCCTCCAGCCGTTCAAACTCCTCGGGCGTGAGCCCAATTCGATCGCGCAGCGATTCAATCGCCTCGACGAAAGGAATTCTGTCGAACTCAATGGCCTCGTTCCGAACGTGAACCGGAAGCGCCAGCCGCGCGTGTCCATTGCGAACGCCGCGCCGTCGAATCTTCTCGCGGGCATCGTTCATGCCGGCGAGTCGAGCGGCAGTGAGGAACTCCGTCTCAAGATGAACCGCCTCCTCGATGGGCAACTCGTCAAAGAGCGCGGGAAGCCCACCGAGTGCGGCCTCCAGCGTGCGCTTGCGATCCATATAGTTCTGAGCGGCGGCGACCACGTTCCCGGTGTGAACGCCAAAGGCCGACACAGCCGCGAACAGCCACGCCGCCGTCTTCGCGGCGGCGCTTCGCCTTCGCGCCGCAATGGTCTCAAGAGTTCGATTGGCAACTTCGACCGACCTGCAGTCCGGGCATTTCCGGTGTGCCCGATTAGCGACACTTGCGGTCGATGAAAACGCGAAGGGATCGACGCCGGCGGGCCGCCCAGGGAGTGCGGCGTCCAGATCAGTGCCTTCCACTAACGGTAGGCCGAGCTCGTTCATCACAAACGAAGTCTTGATCGGCGCGCCGAGTTCGTTGACCGCCTTCGCGGCGAGGTCTGCCATTTCGTTCAGGTCGCGCGGCTCTTCGATCACCCGGCGGAAGATCGGGATCACGTCAAGCCCGCGCTCGCCGAACGCACGAAGAACCAGCGGCCGCAGCAGTTGCTTTCGAATGCAGGCCGACTCCTTGGCGCAGTCGTCGTCGCGGATATCCTCGCGCACATCGTCATGAACCTTCGCCGCGGCGAACGCGCCGCCGGTCTTGCCGACCTCGGTCGTCATCGTCTGCCCGAGCCAGAGCTTGGAGTAGGCGTTGTCGATCCATGTCATCAGCCCCTCGTGCGGAACACCGATCGCGTTCTTGGGCTCGATGAGTTCGATCTCGGTGCCCTGGGTAAAGACGCCCCCGCGATTCACGCCGAGGTCTCGCATCATCCGGAGGATGAGCTTGCGCTCCTCGGGCGACGTGCCGCTGGCATACTTGGCGATCGCATAGGGCAGCCCGTGCTTCTCAACCCCGTGCAGCCAGCATCGCCGGCCGAGCCGTTTGCCCATCGCGCCGACCACGCTCCGGCGGAACAGGCCGCCGCGGAACCAGTTGCCGCCGATTTTCTGGGGCGCGAAGACCAGCCACTTGCCCGCAGGAAACTCATCGACCGCGATGCCGCTGGACTCAGCGCCGATATAGATGCGCAGGCGCCAAGGCTCGCGAGAGTCGAGCAGCAGCAGCGAGAACGGCA
>CALLKH010000317.1 GCA_938008425.1 uncultured Planctomycetaceae bacterium
CGTTGATGCCGCCGTAGATTTCGGAGGACTGAAAGATGAATCCGCGTCGCTTGCAGAGGGCGACGATTTTTTCCATTTTTGCCGCGTCTTTGGCCATTTAGGTGTCAACCTTGCTGGGTGTCTCGATTCGGGTCCCTTCAAACGTCGGGCTCAGCATGATAAGGAATCTGTCCAAGACGTCGAGTCGCCCCAGAAGGCTCGGCACCGTTTCGATGTCGGCCACGGCGATCCGAAGTGGAAACTCGGAAGAATCGCCGATTCTCGCAGGAATCTGATGAATGAAGTATCGACGTGACGGGGCCGAAACGCCGGCGAGTTCAATCGCCTCACCGTGCCCATGTTCAAATCCCAGGAGCGATGCCGCCGATCGCGGAAGCACGCTGACGACGGCGCCGGTATCCACCTGAACGGAGAAGGCCCTCCAACGACCATCCGCCCCCTTCAATTCAAGCTCCGCGTAGGGGACCCATTGCTCGCCGAAGTGACGGGTCAACCGGCGGCGCCACGCGAACTCGCTCATCAGATTCGCTCCGACTCCGAATCGACTGACTCAAGAATGTACCTGCCGCCGGGGTGCGCCGCCTCCGCGGACTCGGCCGCCTCGGTCGCGGTCGCCCCGACGCCGATGATCTCCCCGTTGAGCACCGCAATCCACTTGCCGGCATATTCCTCGAAGATTTCGCGGCTGTGCTCAGTCAGCCAGGCAAAGTCGTCCGTCATGGCCGTCACCTCTCCGGAAATTCTAGTCCTTTCTCGCCGGGAACAACAGCGCGTGTTCGATCAGCGGCCGGCAAGCTTGCCCTGTTCGATTTGTTACATCGAAAACCCGGAATCGCGTCCATCATTCGGCCGGCCAATAAACCGGCACGAGCGGAACCAGTGCCTGCGTTTCGACGTCCGTTTTGTCATAATTCTGAATGAGCAAGTCGACGAGGTCCTCGAGATTCAAGAGCGTCAACGGGATGGTCGCGCGATCCGCTTCGTACTTCGCATCTTTCGAATAGCCGCCTGTACTGACGAACAGCCCGTTATCACCGGAGCGACGACCTCCAAGAAAGCTGCGAATGGTCTGGGCATTCGTTGGCTCGTTCATCCGGTGCTTTACTTCGACAATGATTCGCGGTTGTGACAGCCCGAGGCCGTCCGGCGACGCGATGATGTCGCGGCCGCGATCGGGGCCCGGGTCGGAGACTCGGGTTTTGAGCCCCATGGCGCGCAGAATCCCGGCGACGAGCTCCTGCATCTCAGCCCAGTCCAAATCAGCCAGCTTGTCCGCAATAAAAGTTCTCGCGCGGGCCTCCGAGTCCTCTCGCAGAGTTTTGATCGAGTCATCTGATTCTTCGACCGGTTCACTCTCCGCAAGTCGCACTGGGGTGCGAGGCACATCAGCCGCGGTATTGTCCCCGAGTTTGCTGAGAATCTCAGCCGAGGTTTCGGGCTTCACGGAGAATATGGCGAGGAGGGAACCGAGCGAATTCTTCGCCGGTATTGAAAGCGCGTCACGCTTCACCTTCCCCTTCCAATCGACCTTGCGGATGTGGCCGTAAGGAGGAATGAGATTCGGGTCGAAGTGCGCATCACCGGTGATGGTGCCGACGAGATACTCGCGCTGGTCGGGGTTGTAAGTCACGGCGAGATCGCCGACGCGTAGTTCGAGCATGAACTTCGCACATTGGCTGATTGACTTTGAAAACTGCTTCGAACCGAGGTGAGAAAGGGTCTTGCTGAGAATCGCCTCAACGTCCTCGCGGCGCTTCGTCGTGGTCAAGTCCGGAACGCCCTTCAAATGCCCGAACGCCACGCAGTGGTGACGCTCGAATTCATCAAACAGAAAA
>CALLKH010000318.1 GCA_938008425.1 uncultured Planctomycetaceae bacterium
CCGATCTGCACGGTCTTTACGAGAGGGTCACTTGATCCCTCCCGAAGTGGGGCTGTATAGTGTGCGGCCCGGCGCCATGGTGCCGGAATTTGTCGGCGGAACGAATGCGCGGTCAGCCGGCGACAGTCCCTCTCGGATCGAGGGCGAATCTGAAAGAAGGGTCGGCGAGCGAAGGATTTCGCGGCACGGCCCGGGAACCACGAATGATTCACGAGCAATCGCGATGCGTCTGCGTCGCGGTTGGAAAGCGGTTGACTCGGGGCGGCGGCCCGACCCGAATCGTCTGAATTCAGGTTCGTGAAATCTATCACAAAGATTGATGCGGCGGAGTCCAGGCTCCCCGATCAGATGAAAATAAGAGTGCACACACAGAAATCTTCGACCCCCAGCAACCCAGGAGAACTATTTGTGAAAGCGAGTGTTGAAACGAAAAGCATGATCACACTGATACGAATCGCGGTGTTCGCCGCGGTCGTCGGCGCGATCTTCGCGGCGCCGTCGTTTGCGTTCGGCGCGGATTCGATCGCCGGCCAGGCTGAGATGGCCGAGAAGTCGATCGGCAACATCCCGGTGCTGTGGTGGTTCGGCCTTGTCGGATCGTTCGTCGGACTCTTCTTCGCGAAGAAGTTCTACGACGAGATCATGAGCAAGAACGAAGGCGACGAAAACATGAAGCTCATCGCCGGCTTCGTTCGTGACGGCGCGTACGCCTACCTCTGGCGGCAGTACAAGGTCGTCACGGTGGTCTTTATCGCACTGTCCGGGCTTCTGGCGTGGATGGCGTTCGGGCTCGGCGTGCAACACGGCATCGTGCCCTTCGCGTTCCTCACCGGCGGGTTCTTCTCCGGCCTCTGCGGCTTCATCGGCATGAAGACGGCAACCAACGCCGCCCACCGAACGACCGCCGGCGCCCGTGAGAGTCTCAACCAGGGCCTTGTCGTCGCGTTCCGCGCCGGGTCGGTCATGGGCCTCGTCGTCGTCGGCTTCGCGATGCTCGACATCACGCTCTGGTTCCTGGCGCTCTACTTCTTCGGCGGCGACATGTCGCTGACCACCATCACCGTCGTCATGCTGACCTTCGGCATGGGCGCCTCGACCCAGGCGCTCTTCGCCCGCGTCGGCGGCGGCATTTACACCAAGGCGGCGGACGTCGGCGCCGACCTCGTCGGCAAGGTTGAGGCCGGCATTCCCGAGGACGACTCCCGAAACCCCGCGACCATCGCGGACAACGTGGGTGACAACGTCGGCGACGTCGCCGGCATGGGCGCCGACCTTTACGAGTCCTACGCGGGTTCGATTCTCGCCACCGCGGCCCTTGGCGTCGCGGCAGCCGTGTCGATGTTCGGCGATGATTCTTCGATCGCCGGATTCGACGCCGCCATGCGGCTCCTGTCGCTGCCCATGGTGCTCGCGGGCGTCGGCATTCTGCTGTCGATCGCCGGCATCTACCTCGTCAAGACCGACGAAGGCGCCACGCTCGGTAAGTTGATGGCCGCGCTCAATCGCGGCATCTGGGGAAGCAGCGCCTTCATCGTCGGCGCCGCGCTGATCATCTGCTACCTGTTGATTGGTCAGGGATTCCCGACGCCTCCCGACGGCGTCGCCGCGCCAAGCTGGCTGGGGATCTGGGGCGCCATCGTGGCGGGTCTCGTCGCCGGCGTCATCATCGGAAAGGCGACCGAGTACTACACCAGCTACGACTTCAAGCCGACCAAGGAACTCAGCGAGCAGGCCATCACCGGCCCGGCCACGATCATCATCGGCGGCATCGCCGAAGGCATGAAGAGCACCTGGGCGAGCCTCCTGACGGTCATCGTGGCGATTCTCGTCGCCTTCGTTTCCGCGGGCGGCGCCAATGACTACATGCTCGGCCTTTATGGCGTCGGCATCGCCGCGGTCGGCATGCTCGCCACCCTGGGCATCACCCTCGCGACCGACGCGTACGGCCCCATCGCCGACAACGCCGGCGGCAATGCCGAAATGACCCACCAGGATCCGCAGGTTCGACAGCGAACCGACGCCCTCGACTCGCTCGGCAACACGACCGCCGCGACGGGCAAGGGATTCGCGATCGGCTCGGCGGCCCTCACGGCGCTGGCGCTTCTCGCCGCGTACATCGACGAAGTTCGAATCGGCATGCTCCACCAGGCCGAGACTGTCGTGAAGCAGACGATTACCGACGCGGATAAGCTCAAGGGCGAAGTCGGTCCGATTTATATCGGCTACGGCAAGTTCGCGATGAAGGACGTCGGCGACGCCAAGTCGATGAGAAACTACAAGGCTTTGGTCAGCCTGAGCGCCCGGGAGTTGAAACTCCTGGAGAACGAGGAGCAGATCAAGATCGGCCAGCGGTTCGAGATGTCGGCTTTCCATCCCGCAACGCGCGACGAAGATTATGTCGGCACGCTCGATATCGGCGGCGAGCGGATAAACGTGGTCCCGGTGCGACAGGCGTCAATGGACCAGTTCATGCAGTTCTATAACGTCACGCTGATGAACCCGCGCGTGCTGTGCGGGCTCTTCGCGGGCGTGCTCCTGACGTTCCTGTTCTGCGCCCTCACCATGAAGGCGGTTGGTCGCGCGGCCAACGAGATGATGCTCGAATGCCGCCGCCAGTTCGCCCAGATGCGTGCGTACCTCAAGGGCAAGGGCCACGACGACGCCTTCATTCGAGATCCGGAGAACTGGCCGCGAACGCCGGTTCCCTACGAGGGCGGAACGATTCCCGACTACGCGAACTGCGTCGCGATCTCGACGGCCGGCGCGCAGAAGGAAATGATCTTCCCGTCTCTGCTGGCGATCATCGCCCCGGTTGTCGTCGGTCTCGTCTTCGGCGTGGCGGGCGTCATGGGTCTTCTCGCCGGCGGCCTGGTCAGCGGTTTCGCCGTGGCGGTCTTCATGGCCAACTCCGGCGGCGCCTGGGACAACGCCAAGAAGTACATCGAGACATTCGG
>CALLKH010000319.1 GCA_938008425.1 uncultured Planctomycetaceae bacterium
TGTTCAGCCTCATGACGCCGTGTAACACCTCCTATCAAGTTTGTTGACTCGGCCGATGACGTCATCGACCGCCTCACACGTCTCGTTTGTCCTCGAAAAGACGCACATGTCTTGAACTCCGCAATGGAGTCGCCTTGTCACCCGCGTTCGTACTCCAGAAGCCATCCAGCACGCCCTGCGCAGTGGATTGACCTGCCCCGTCATTCCGTTGGTGAAAACTTCCACAACGGCCCCGATCGTCGGATCGACCTCGACGGCTGATGAGCCCCAACGCTGCTGACCGAACGCTCAAGGACTTCTGTCGCCATATCTGAATCGGACTCTCTCATCGATTTCGTCCCTGCCGACTGCAGACGCATTGCGCATTTCGGAACGAAAAAAAAGCCGACGTGTACGCACGCCCTTGGGCGTTCGAACACGTCGGCTTACTCTGCAACGAGCCTGTCGCCTGAGCGACCTGCTCCTTAATTAGTCTTCCGACGACATGAACTTAGATCTTGACGAAATCGGCCGGAGTTCCATGCCAACCTCATCTGTACGGAACTATATCGGCTCCATGGAAAATAGCAAGGACCAATCTAAATTAGTGTCATGACTACGCCACAGCGCGCCGGCTGTTTATCCAGTGGAGCGGTGTCCCCGCCCTGTTCATGACGGCGCGGGTCTTGATCAGATTGTCCTGTCATTGCTTGACTTGCACTCAATTTAGGGGCGACTGGTGACCCGAAAGGACTACGACCTGTCATGGCCGTTTCCACGGCCGCCGGACGCGATGGCATCGGTTGAACCCGACAAGAGACAGCGGAATTCCGCCAACCGGCTGCTACTTCTCCGAATTCGCAAGGACAAGCGACTCGTGAAGGCGGGAGCCGTATTGAACAGGAATACATGAATCGTTGACTCCAGCGTGGTAGACCGTCACACCCAACGTATTTGAATCCCTTCAGCCCGACTGCCAAATGTCGCACCGGCCGGTGATCGAGGCGCGCGATCAGGGTGGGAGAAAATGGTTCATCAATTCCTGAACGTCGAGACCGTCGATGTCGCCGTTTTCATCGGCGCCCACGACACGGATCTTCTTGTCGCCGCCGTCGGACTAGTAATCCTGACCCAAACATCACCAGCGCCAGGGTCGAGGGCTCCGGAATCACGCTATTGATGATTTGATTGCCATCAAGTGTGACGGCTCCGTTTCGCGCCAGAGCGCTTCCCTGAAGAATGGACGCTCCGGTAGACAGGCTAATACTCGTCAGCGCGAGAAGATGGCCTTCGAACGCACTATTGACGCCCAGCGTCGCTGAGCTGCCTATCTGCCAGAAGACGGAATTCCCCGGCATCGATCCGCCGTTGATCGTCACGACCGACGAGTCGCTCGCCGTGGTAAGCGTGCTTCCGATCTGAAAGACGAATTGTGCGTTCGGGTCACCAAGGTTGTCGAGAGTCAGCGTTCCCGTCAATTGAGCTGAGGTCGCGAAGTGATACACCCCCGGCACGAGCACAAGACCACCCAGGTCCTGGCCGGTCAAGTCCGAGTTGGGCGCCAGGCCGGCGGCAGCGTCGTAGGCAATCGCGAGATCACTCTGAGCCTGGGCCGCGACGGCATCAGCCGCGTGCATCTTGAACGGCGACATCAAAAGGCCTGGTGGAAAACCGGTGATGGAGGAGCCCGGGCTGACGCCCACGTGGCCTCCGTCGAGAACAGACAATCCGGTATTGGTTACCGCCGATCCGGCCAGGGCGGAGAAGTCACCCGCCGTACCCAGGACGAGTCCGCCCTCCAGTTGCAACGGCATGGCGGCGAGCAGCGTGGACGCAAGCAGAAAAATAGTCTTTTCTCTCATAATCAAAATCCCTTCAATCAGTAAAGTGACGCAATCTTCTTTCGCGCCGCGAAGTCTCGTGTCACGGGGGACCCTCACGACTCCTTTCAAAGTTCCGACGAAATGTACTACGCCGGATCGCCGGCACTTTCCGCATCGTTCCTGCCCGAATCACCACCTACCCGAATCCACTCGTATGCACTGGCCGCAAAGCCAGGGCATACGGTGAATTCGGGCGAGCTGGTGAGAGCCCCGTTGTTACAGCGACCTACGAACGCGAGAACGTCTTCGACGTTTGTTAAGAATGACACGTGCACCGAGCCCCGCAATCATCAGCGGAAGAAGCCCTGCCATGCTGGCGCCGCATGCGCCGCTTCCGCAGTTGGGCACCACGCTCGGATCGGGAACGCTGTTGTCGTTTGAGTTGTTGTTTGTGTTTGAGTTGCCGTTGCCGTTCGCGTTGTTGTCGTTCGAGTTGTCGTTGTCGTTGTCGTTATCGTTGTCGTTGTCGTTGTCGTTATCGTTGTCGTTGTCGTTATCGTTGTCGTTGTCGTTGTCGTTGTCGTTATCGTTATCGTTATCGTTGTCGTTGTCGTTCGACTCCACCGAAAACTCCAGGATGACGGCGCCACTCTCATAGGCGACGACCATGCTTGTCCCGATCGGAAGATTCGTCGCGTCGACGGTGGTGAAAGCGCCGGTCACCGAGGCGGCCGTCAGTATGGTGACGGTATCCTGATCCTGGGGAGTGAAGCCGCCGAAGAGCGTCACTTCGAGCGTTCCATCGAGTGCGGCCGCCATTTCAACGATCAGGGCATCATGCTCTGTCCCCGAATTGAGCCCACCCACTTCGATGACCAGCTTGGCGAGCGCCCCCTGAGTGTAGTTTCCGTTAATGAGAGGCGTGATGCTCGACGCGATGGTCAACAGTCCCGCTGAATCGCCGGGAGCGACGGTGGCCCCGATCGAATTGACATCGGCGACGATCATGCCCGCCCCGTGAACCACGCCGCCGTTCAGCGTCACATCGCGCAAGGCTCGGAGTGTCGCACCGCTGCCGATCTGTATGTCGCCTGAACTCGTCAGATCGATGTCGAACGAGAGCAGGCCGGAGGTCACTTCGATTCTAGCGTTGCCCAGGTTTTCAAATGCAATGTCGGCATCGGCGACGATATCGCTGACGCCGGCGCCGGTGTTCTTTCGAACAACGCCTGAATTCTGGATGGATTGACCTGAAAGACCGATGCTGCCCAGGCTGCCATCGTCCTCAAACTCAACGACGCCGGTGGCATCGATGCTGATCGCGTGCTGGTCTGACGCAAGTTGGGCTCCACTGATGTGTGCGGTTCCCGAGACAACCAGATCTCCGACGGTGCTCGCATTCGGTCCGGTCACGATCAGCATCGCGCTCTCCAGCACATGGATGGGCGGGTAAACGACCGCCCCACTAAGCCTCAACGATTCACTGACCGCCATCGCCCCGAAATCCGCCTCTGAAGTCGGCCCGATCTGCCCCGAATCTTCGATGCTGAATCGATTCAACTGCACCGCCTGTCGGATCACAACGCCGCTGTTGAGCCCCGTGTCCCGTAACACGGCCTCGCCGTCGCCCGTAAACATGATGCCGGGAAGAAATTCGTAAGGCGATGCCGGTGCAAAGACCAGCCGCGCTCCGGTCTCCGTGCGAAACTCGCCCGTCGCCTCGCCGCCCCCTGTTAAATGCAGTTCACCGCTTTGGACGTGGACAATCCCCTCGTTCATGACGACCACGTTCCAGTTGCTGATGCCGGTGCCGGCGCTCTTTTGAATCGTGCCGGCATTCTCAATGCGTCCGGGTCCGAAGGCCGTGTCCAAAATGGAGGCATTGCTACGGGCGTCGATGATGCCGCCCGCGGGGTTCGAGATAATCGAAGGGGCGCCGCCGGCCGCCATGTCGCCCATCGTAAGGGCGCCGCTGTCATTCCATGTGATCGTGGCGGGGTTAATGAGCGAGATTCCGCCGAAGAGAAGTCCGTCAGAGCCCAGATTCTTTCCGGCGCTGCCGGTGATCGTCATCCCGCCGTTGAGTGTGACCGTCGCGCCGGGGGCGCCGGCTCGGATCAGGCTGCCGCTCTGCCAGATGAAGAGTCCGTCGAAATCGGCGGTGGTGTCAAGGACGAGCACACCGTCCAGAAGAAAGACACCTCCACTTTGAACGATACTGCCGGCAACGGCGGATTGCGCCGGCAGCGGATCGACCTGGCACGGAATCCCAATCACGACTGCATCCAGGCTGGTCGGGAATCCCGGGCAGGCCGGCCCCGTCATCGGTGGAACATTCCAATTGATGCATCGATCCGACACGCCGCAATCGCAGCACGACTGCCACGAGAGATCGCAGACGGGCGAAAAGCTGAAGATGTCTGCGCGGGCATTTGGCCCGATCAAGCCGATCAGACACGACGCAATCAATACTGCTGAATTTCGATACGAATGATTCATAATTTCACCAACTCTGGCGACCTGAGTCGCCGCTTAAATTTTGATCGGCGACTGTCGCCGGGCTCTCTCGCGCGATGCCATCGCGCCACTTGATCGGAAACACGAAGATCATCAATGTCCCCGCCCTGAACGCGAGGAAGCGCCCGCCGAACAGCGCTCCAGTTCGACTCATCACACCTCGCGTGGGAGTATGACAAGACGAAACTGGAGCGCCATCGACATGCGGGTTCACTTAAGAACCTACTGCCATGACTCCGTCAGCGCGCTCAGCGAGCAATCCGACGGCGAACCATGAGCACGGTTCCCAGGCCCAGTAGAACCAGGGTCCCCGGCTCCGGAACCGGCGACAGGGTGGGAACGGTAACAATATGGCCGTTGATGACCGAGCCGACATTCGGCTGCCATGCCGGAGCGTCGGTCTGAATGACCAAGACGGAACTGGTCATTCCAGGAGAAAGAACGCCGGGACCGATACCCGCGAAGAAGCTGAATCCCAGATAGTCCGACACCGGGCGATTAATCATCGTCGGCGGCAGGCCGGTGGTCGGCGTTTGGTAACTTGCGTCGGTCTGGAAGCCGGCAAAGCCGTTCACCGTGATGCGGCCGATGGGCTGGGTGCTCGTTGCATCGTTCGTCAATTGATAGGTGAACGTGAGACCGCCGAACGGGTTGGAAACATCGTTTTCGAAAACTGTCGACGTCAGGAGCCCGGTGTAGCTCGACGAAACGACCGGCACACTGATCGATGCAATGATGTTCCCTCCTGAGGGATTGGCTTCGCCAGGCGCCGGCATAAGCGTTTGCAGCATGACGATGTTGGCCGCACTGGCCGTGGACGGCGCCGCCAGGCAGGCCATGGCGAGTGCGAGCGCAGTGATGGTGTAAGACAGATTCCTTGACATAGTTTTCTCCAAGAGCATTAAGGGGTTTAGATACGAAATGCGAACATCAGAAATGATGTTCGCGACATATACACCTTAGCCGGACATTTCAGGAAGTCATGTAATTGCTCATTAATGATATTCATTTGACTGCTTACGAACGCGAGTGCCATACATATGCTCCTTTCGTGAATACCATTAATTCATGCCGCACTTCCGGCATTAACATCAAGCGGACTTCGGGCTTGACGCCGGCTATGGTCAAATTGGACTAGTAAGTACTGAATGCGCTAATCGCGGACTTCGGAGATCCGCGGATCAAATGTCACTCTGTTTCCTGGTTTACCAACGATCAGCGTGCCCCACCTCTGCCGTTTTGTCCTGAACTTATCCCAATTGATCTGCACGGCGCATTCACACGACGCGGCGGACCGGCACATGCTGCATTGTCATCTAGCCTTATTATTCAGAAGAAGGCCACAAGGAATGATCCAATGAATTCGGCATAACCGCGGAAACCTCGGCGCCTATTGGATCATTCCTTGAACCCTCTCACCTGGAAACTTGCAATCGAGCTTCGGACGAACAGCCGATCCGACCGGCTCCCGGAATTGCAGAGCACTGCACTTATGGAACATCCGCAAATCTGTTCGTGGGCG
Source organism: uncultured Planctomycetaceae bacterium (assembly GCA_938008425.1). Taxonomy (GTDB): domain Bacteria; phylum Planctomycetota; class Phycisphaerae; order UBA1845; family UTPLA1; genus JADJRI01. The sequence goes on from CALLKH010000319.1 coordinate 5,842, forward strand.
TTCATGCCGTCACCCAATTCCGATGCCTCGGCACGTTACCCTCGGCCTGAAAGATGCGCGGTCCGCAGTACCGGATGCAGTCCACGCCGATCGTCCATGTGTGAGTCCATTCGCAGGATCGATCGGCGTGACTGACATTTCCGAGCCGCTCGAACCCTTTTTCAGCCGACGTCCTCAAAGTCCCGATTTCGATCGAGGGCCTCGACTCGACTTGCCGTGTGCCACTCATCTCGACTCGCGGTCACCCTGATTCTCATACCGGGCTTCAAATCCGAGGCACGGCACGGCCTGCCGTCTCGCAGAACGACAACATTTCTGGTCAGTGTGCAGGTATGTTCGTTCTCGCCGAGTGAGTCAGTCATGACCAGGCTGTCGCCGCCAACACTGACAACTCTTCCGTAATGCGGCGTCACGCCGCTGTCCCAGACGTTGTCGCTGATAAACAGAACCGCCACCCGTCGATCACGTCGGTCCGAGCTCTCTCCAAACGCGCCGGTCTTGATTCTGTCGGACGTTAGTCCGGAGCGAACCAATGCGTCACGAACGGCGATAACTCGGCGATCACATAAGGACTGATCGCGTGAGGAACTGCCATTCGGGTTCAGGTAGCCGTCGATTCCGATGATGAGCGACGGATTTTGCTTCATGTAGCTCACGATGACTTCGGCTTTTTCGCTATCGTCGCTCTGGATTATGGACTCGTCGTTGTAGAACCAGTACTCACGGTACAGCGTCCAACGCTCGACGATGCCGGCCGGGCCCTCGGGGCCGGTCGGCCCGGACGGTCCTCGTGTGCCGGCAAATCCGGTTGGACCTTCAGCGCCGGCCACGCCTGCCGTCGTAGCGCCCCTTGAGCCACGTGCGCCCATTTCCCCACGTGCGCCTTCGGCGCCCGCGCGGCCCGCGGGTCCCGCCGGCCCAACAGTTGTCGCACCTCGGACGCCGGTGTCCCCGATCGGACCTCGCGCACCGGCGGCGCCGGGATCGCCCTGTGAGCCTGCAAATCCTGCTTCGCTCGCACCACGGGCACCTGCCCCACCCCTGGCACCTCGTTCACCCTGGTCACCGGCGGGACCGACGACGCCCGCGGGACCCCGTTCAGTTCGACCTGACGCGCCCATCGAGCCGGTCGGGCCGGAGCGACCCTGCGGACCGAATTCACCGCGTTCACCACGAGGACCCGCCATGGCATAACCGGCCTCGCCGGTCTCTCCCCTCGCGCCACGCTCACCGGTCGCCCCAGTGGGACCATCGGGACCGGCCGGCCCCCTCAGGCTGGCCTGTTGCGACGGGTACGACTGCCGAGGTTCTTCTCTCGGCGTCTGTGCAACGGCCGACTTGCACCCGCAGTTGGATTTCCCACACCCTGACGAAACCGCCATTGCCGCACCGAGCAGCAAAGACGAAGCGATTCCTATGACTCTGTAATACATAACAAACCTCTATTTCCTGCCGTTTAGCCGGCAATCTCAGCACGCGTTCAGGCGTGCCGTCACGAAAGATCTACGGGGAAGATACACGTCGGTGTGGCTACCCCGTTTCCATTTCAAATCACCTGGCCCACCTCACTTACAGACATCAGAATCCCTGGACCTTTTGGAACTCCGTCGCGAGTTGATGCGTTCAATGGCCACGCCCTCGGCAGGGCATCAGAGATGACTTCAGGGCCCTGTTTGTAAAAACGGCACCCGCTCAATTTGCTTCTCTATCAATGCACTCCACTTTTCCGGTATTTGGCAAGCGCAAATCCAACGTTCAAACGAGCCGAATCGTCGGCTTCGTCTGCATCGGTGGTCTCGCGCCACAAGTTGCCGAAGCCGACCAACGGCGCCGATATTCCGACTCGACCGCTACGCGATCGTGCAAGCCATCGACGACGACCTTCCACGACCTCGGCTCGCATGCGTCGGTGCTCAAACGGCTGAAAATTCTTGGTTTTCGGCCATGATTCAAATGCCTGAATCGGCATGCATTTTTCGGCGTCAATTGCCAGCGTCACGCAGCCGTCACCAATCTCGACCACCGTGATTTTCAGCACGCGGTCGAAGCCGCTCTCTCCGCCGACGACCACGGACTCATCAGGTTTTCTCGATATGACCAGCATTTGAAGGACTCCATTCAGGCCTTTGGGGGAGTATTGGTCACGGTCCATGTGCCCGAATCCACGCCGTGGGCGAGCAGATAGACCTGTACGGTCGTGCCGGTGGTGAACACGCTCACGATGGCCCCGATCTTCGGTTCAACTTCAACCGTCGCCTCGCGCACGTCGACCCCGGTGATTCGTTTGATCTCGCGGCGAAGCCGATCCGACGCATTCGCAAACAACTGTCGATGAAAGTTCTGCACCTGGGCGGCGCCGTCGGAGGTACTGGCCAGCGCCTGTTCGGCGGGAGACAGGGCGCCGTGAAACGTGATGACCAGTGTGTGATCGCTGAGCACCACGGTCACTGCCTTGGGCAGGACACCCGTTCGTTCGTGTTCGTAGTTG
>CALLKH010000320.1 GCA_938008425.1 uncultured Planctomycetaceae bacterium
GTCAACTTGACATACGAGGATGTTAAGAATTTCAACTACTTCGAGTGCCGCGACTGCAAGGGCCAGGGCATAACGAAGGATGAGTGGTCCAGAATTCACGACAGATTTTCGGAGTACGAGAACATTCTGAGCATCGAACCTGCAGTGGGCGCAGTGGAGGCAATAAATCGGCTGGTTGAGGTCGCCAACGTACACTTGGCGACCTCGCGTCTGCCTAAGGCCCGCAAGGCAACCATCGAGTGGCTAGAACTGCACGGGTTTTCAGGCCTGTGTGGTCTCCACTTTCTCAAACACGGCGAGAAGCATAAGGCGCTGAAGCAGTTCACTGCCGCAGTCGAGGACGATTACGATCAGGCGCTGAGTTTCGCCACGGCCGGTGGTACTCCATGTTTCTTGATGCTCCACCCTTGGAACAGCGATCGGCCGGAGCTTACGAACGTTACTCGGATCGAGAATAACTGGGAAGTCCTCAGTTCAAAGCTACTTGATTTGACGCGTCGCGAATGATCTGCGCGCTCATAGAAGCGGTTAATGAGCTGCGCTGTTCCGGTGCCGTCTTAAGAGTTGTGATTTGATTGCTGTATTGCGAGGTCTAGAGGGAAAAACCACCGTCTGGCCCCTTACTTCTTGTTCAGAACGTCGCAGCTTCATTCCTCCCCCTTAAGGCGAATACGTAAAATTCACATGATTCACCCCGTGGCACGTCAGCGTGCAAGACCCGCTGAACAGCCCCGTGTCGTTGTAGAACCGCTGGCCGCCGACGATGGTGAGGTCGAAGTTGATGAGGTGGTCGTGTTGGGAGCGGCTGCCGGAGACGCCGTGGGGGGCGTGGCAGGCGCTGCACGGGGTGCGGGCATCGACGATGTGGCGGCGGTGGCCGCGGAAGCTTTCGTCGCCGAGGATCGAGTTGCGGTCGTGGCACTGGTAGCAGAGCGAATAGGCCTGCGGCGACTCCATCGTGAAGTCGGCCGTCTCGTAGCGGTCAGCCAGCAGGAATTCGAAGCGCGAGCCGTGGGGACCGTTCGGCCCGCCGCCGCCGAGTTCGCGGGCATCGGGGTTGTTGTGGCAGTCCTGGCAGTCCATCGTCGTCTTCAGCCGTGCCGCGGGCGTGAGGCTTGGCACTTCGAGGCCGCCGCGCGCCGACCGGGTGATCGGATGGGCCGAGGCCGCGGTGGGCAGAAGCTGGCGGCGGATGTTTCCGTAGTTGTCGCGCTGCCGCACGATGCGATTGCTGATCGGCACGGGGTTGTCGGCGTGGCACCGGAAGCAGACCTCGTAGTAGTACGTGGCGCGATCGACCGGCGCGCCGCTGCTCGAAACGCCGGGAATCTCCATCATGGCCGGCGGCACGCGGGATCGGCCGAGATCGATGCGGGCGAGACGGCTGCCGAGCGGATCATCGCGCACGGCGTGGGGGTTGTGGCAGTCGACGCACTCGACGTGCGGCCGCATGGTGAGCGGGTTTTCCTTCGGGTCGTGCACGTCGAAGAAGCGGCTGAGGCGATGGCCGCTGCGGGAATTGAGCACGCCCTGGATGTCGCGGCCGTGGAGGCCGTTGTGACAGTTGATGCAGAGGTCCGAGGGGCGGTCGTGGAGGAGTCGCTCGGGGTGTCCCGCGCCGTGCGAGGCGTGGCACGAGCCGCAGGCGTTGTCGGCCATGGAGCGAAACTCGCGCGGCAGGCCGCCGGTGACGACGGCCGGGACGGTGCGCGGGCTCAGGGCGTGGGCGCTGAACCGCCAGCCGGTCATGTTGTGGCAGGTGTTGCAGAGCGCGCCCTGCCGCTCGGTGACGCGAAGGAAGTTGCCGAGTTCGTTGTTGTGCGGATCGTGGCAGGCGGTGCATTCGAGCTGGCCGCGGTCGCCGAGCTGGATCTCGCGGCTGACGAGATCGGGCGAGCGAAGCTGCGGGTCGCGATTGGAGAGCTGGCGGTCGAAGCGAAAGCCGATGGGGTGGTCGTCGGAGAGATCGTTGGTGAGGTTCGAGGGGCCGGTCGGCATGAAGGGCTGGTTCATCGGGATCGGGTCGTTGGGGTCGCGGCTGAGGACGAGGCCCATGGCGATGGTGCCGTCGTGGCAGCTGAGGCACATCTTGCTGGCGGCGCCGGGCTGGTCGATGCGGGCGTCGGTGGTGCTGCTCTGGTAGATGCGGTAGTAGGCGGTGGGGTTGTGGCGGTTCCAGAGCGGTGTCTGCGGCGCGGCATTGTGCGGGGCGTGGCAGAAGATGCAGACCTGGTCCTCGGTGAGGGCGCGGATCTCGCCGCGGCCGGAGATGGAGAGGTTGTGCTTGGAGTTGACGACGCTCTCGTCGCCGCGCAGGGCGATCGGCGCGAGGAGCACGGGCGAGAGGAGCAGCGCGGCGAGCAGCCAGGTGGCTCGGCCGGCGGACGATGGGGTTGGCATTTTGTCATTCATTGCGGCGTCTCCGCCATGTATTGAAAGACCTGCACCCGACGATTGTACGTATCCGCGATCCAGATGCGATCGCGATCGTCGATGGTGAGGCCGGTCGGGAGTTGAAACTGCCCCGGCGAGCGGCCTTCCTCGCCGAAGACCATGAGCAGCCGGCCTTCGGCGTCGAAGACCTGCACGTTTTCGAACTGGTTGTCGAGGACGTAAATGTGGCCCTCGGAATCGACCGCCACGTCGCGCGGCAGGGCGAAATCGCCCGCGGCGTCGCCCTTTTTTCCGAAGCGGACGGCGGGCTGGGTGGTCGTGCCGATGGATTGCACGCGGAAATTCATCGAGTCGGCGACGAGGGCGCCGAACTTCGGGCTGTATGTGAGTCCCGCGGGGAAATTGAGTTCGCCGTCGCCCGCGCCGCGCGAGCCGTGCGTTCGCATGAACTGCCCGGCGTCGCTGAAGACCAGGCAGGCGTGGGCGGCCGAATCGAGAACCCACCATTCGCGCGCATTTGAATCCCAGGCGACGGCGCAGGGCCGCTGCATGTCTGCGTGCTTCAGCGTCGCGGTGTAGCGGCCGCTGAGGTCGAAGAGAAATACCGCGCCGCGGGCGCTGTCGGCCACCGCGAGTCGGGTGTCGCTCGTGCAGAGGTCGACCGGACGGCCGAGGGGCTCGCCGGCGGCCGATCGCACCGCGCCGAACGCGCGGGTGTCGAGATCGAGGCGGTAAATCGAGCGGGCATCCGCGTCGGCCACATAGACCGTCTCGCCGCGAACCGCGACGGCGGTGGGGATGAGAAACTTCGCGGTCGGAGTCGGCCCGGCGATGAGTTCGCCGAAATTCTGCCAGCCGGACTTGGGGCGCTTGAGGCTTTCCTCGCCGACGAGTTCGCCGATGTAGCGGATGCGCGGCGTGTTCGGGGCCGGCGGCCAGACGAGCGGCGGATTCACCTCCGGGAAGACCGGCTGGAGCGGCTGGGCGCAGCCGGCGGCGAGTGCGATTTCCAGTGCC
>CALLKH010000321.1 GCA_938008425.1 uncultured Planctomycetaceae bacterium
CCACCAAGTTTCGCTTTCGCATCGCGGAGATTTCGAATCCCCGTCGAGAAGCGGACGCCATTCGTTTTAACTTCCACGGCAATCCCGTCGCGATCACGCTGAGTTCCACGCGGACCGCCGAAGAGTGGATCGACTATGTGCTACACCCCCAGACGGTGGCTGACAAGCTGGGCGTCATTGACGGCGCTCGCGTCCGGATACTGAATCTCGATGATCCCGAGTTGAACAGCTCCCTCGCCACCAAGAAGATTCGAATTCAGGACAACGGCGACGAGGGTTGCGACCTGGTCATGCTTGGTGTCGAGCGCGCGGCAGAGCTTCGGCAGCTCAGCAGCCTGGTTGACGACCTTCGCGAGAACGGCGCCATCTGGGTGGTCATGCCCAAGAGTGTCAGGACCGTGACCAAGCAGAACGTCTTCGCGGCGGCCAAGGAGGCCGGCATGAAGAACGTTGAGGTCGTCGACTTCTCGGAGAATCGCGCGGCGTACAAAATGGTCCGCCCCGAGGCTCGAAAGAAGAGTCCCGACGCCGAGCGACCCGCGGTGAAGGCGTAGTCCCGGTCTCGATTTCCATCCGATTCTCCAGCGAGCGAATCCAGCGCATGTTTCCGCGCGGCAATCGGTCTGCCTTTTACGACACAGCTTGCGGTTCGTCATGAGTCAATTCAGGGGCCAGCCCCGTCAACAATCCGTGATCATTTTCGACATGGACGGCACGCTCACGCGCCCGGTGCTCGATTTCGATGCCATGCGGCGGGAGATCGGCATCTTCGACGGCTCCATTCTGGAATCCGTGCTGCTGATGGAACCGGAGGAGCGCGCCCGCGCCGAGGCGATTCTCGACCGGCACGAACGTGTGGCGTCCGAATCCAGCGAGCTTCAGCCCGATGCGGAACTCATCGTGCATGAGATGCGATCGGCCGGTCATCCGGTGGTGCTGATGACGCGCAACTCAAGAACATCGCTCGCCGCGTTTCAACGGCGGCACGCCTTCGAGTTCGACATGACGTGGACGCGGGAGGATGGGCCGATGAAGCCGTCGCCCGAGCCGGTCCTGCTGATCTGCCGGCGATTTGACGCGGACCCGCGCGAGGCCGTCGTCATCGGGGATTTTCATTTCGATATCATGTGCGGGAACGCCGCAGGTGCGACGACGGTGCTGTTCCTGGAGCCGGAAATGGCGACGCCGGACTGGGTGGGCGAGGCCGGCCATGTCATTCGACGGCTGCTGGAACTTCGTTCAATTCTGGAATTGCCGGCGGGATGATGGTTCGCGGCGGTCGGCGCGAGATATTTACCAGGAAATCCTGAGGTACCACGCGATGCCGCCCACGATCATGATGATCCCGGCGGCGAGGAGTTGCGCGCGCCAGGTCGCCTCTTCGGCGCCGGGCTGGGCGATGAACTCGGGCTGCACGCGCGATTCGACGTCCGCCATGGCGGCAGGCGCGGCGTGGCCGCATTCGTACTCAACGGCGCGAATGATGAGCTTTGCCTCGAACGGGTCGATCCCGATGCGTGCGGCGAAGCGGACAAAGGCGTGACGCCGGAGCCAGTTGAGCGGCCGGTCCTCGATGTCCGTCTTGATCATCTCTCGAAAGAGCCTGCGGTTCAGGTTACGCGTGACGCGGCCTCCGACGGCGTCGTGGTCCTCGACGGCGTCGGACGGCGGGCGCGTGCTTGGTCGATCCCCCATGGCGATTTGCCCTCCTAGTCGAGCATAGGAAGGCGGGGTGCGGTGAATAAAGTCTGATGTCTCGGAGTCCGTCGGAGCGGAGGCGAAACGGCGTTATTTCGGACGTTCAATGCTTGTGTCATTCACACCATGGACTTATGATTCCGACGCTCTCAGCCACGGCGCTGAAACCGAATTGTTCCCGGATGGCCCCTATTCATGCATCGTCATGTCGAACTGCCCCAAGCCTTTGCCGCTCTAGGAATTGAGGCCCCGATCCTTCAGGCGCTGACCGCCGTCGGCTACAAGGAACCTTCCCCGGTTCAATCGGAGTTGATTCCCCACATTCTTTCCGGCCGCGACGTGCTCGGGCAGGCCCGCACCGGCACCGGGAAGACGGCGGCGTTCGGACTGCCGATCCTGCAGCGGATCGATCCGGCCGGGCATCTACAAGCCATCGTCATGACACCGACGCGCGAGCTGGCGGTGCAGGTGCTGGGCGAACTGCGGCGACTGGGCAAGAATCTGAATCTTCACCTCGTGCCCGTCTACGGCGGCACCAACATCAAGCAGCAGGTTCATCAGCTCGGCCGCAAGCCGCACATGATCGTCGGCACGCCGGGCCGCGTCATCGACATGCTCGATCGCGGGATTTTGAATTTCGACGCAGTCAAGTTTGTCGTGCTCGACGAAGTGGACCGCATGCTCGACATCGGGTTTCGCGACGACATTCGAAACATCCTCGGGCGGATCCGCCATCCGCATCAGACGGTGTTCGTATCGGCCACGCTTGAAGACGACGTCGTTCGATTGAGCAAGACGTTTATGAAGGATCCGGTCGAGATCAATGTCTCCCGGGACCAGATTACCGTCGACGCCATCGATCAGCAGTACTGCGTCGTCCGCGCCGAGGACAAGTACAACGTCCTGCTGCGGCTTCTGGAGCGGGAGAAACCCACGCTCGCCATTGTTTTCACGCGCACCAAGCACGGCGCCCGCAAGCTTGCCAAGCGGCTCCATTCCGACGGCCACGAGGCCCGCGAAATCCACGGCGATCTCGTGCAGCAGAAGCGCGAACGGATCATGGAGAAGTTCCGCAAGCATCACATCCCGCTGCTCGTGGCGACGGACCTCGCGGCGCGCGGCATCGACGTTCACGGCATCACCCACATCATCAACTTCGATCTGCCCGAAGACATCGACATCTACGTGCATCGAATCGGCCGCACGGCCCGCATGGGCGCCACCGGCAAGGCGATTTCGCTCGTCACGCCGGAACAGGGCGATTTGCTCACGCAGGTTGAAATGCTGATCAATAAGCAGCTTGTCCGGCTTAAGTTCGACGGCCAGACGCTGACGGATGATCCCGGCGTTGGACTGCCGAAGTCCACAGAGTCTTCGGGCGATTCACGCCCCACAGGGGATCGCCGGCCGGCCCATGCTTCCAGCCAGGACGCGCCGAAGCCCGCGCCCGCGCCGGAGCCCGCCCCGGCGGTGACGCCGCCCGGTCGCCGACTCGGCGGCAAGTACCCCGCGTCACGTCGACGTGGACGGTAGGGCCCCCGCGGCGCGAAACTCATTCCTGATTGCCTAAGTTTGAAGTGTCCCGTCGTTGTCATCAGCGACGGGTGGGGTCGTGGTCGGGTTCCACCGCGTGTTGAGCCGGTGAGGCACATCGACAAGGTCGAGAAGCTTGCCGACTGTGAAGTCCACCAGGTCGTCGATCGTCTTCGGCCG
>CALLKH010000322.1 GCA_938008425.1 uncultured Planctomycetaceae bacterium
TTTCGCCGTTTGGCGTGATCTCCAGCGGATGCACGTGCGCCGATTCCCAGTTCACGAACGACTGCGCCGCCGCCGGCGCTGCGAAAGCGAAGATCGACAGCAGGGCGACCGCTGCGCGCGCACGACTCGCCTTGATAGTTGAATATGGCATTTTCCCGATTCCGCCTCCGATGTTGATGCGATGATGTGCCTGCGTCACAACGAATCTCATGGTATTCCATTCGATGGATTGGTCGCAAGGAGAATCAACCGCCAAATGGGCGCAACCCGAAAAATCGGATGAATTCACCGGGGAAGATTGGGGCGAGTGATGACTCGCCGCGGTTACGCCGCGATATCAGAAGCCGAGGACGTAAAGCGTAAACGTCTGGATATCGGCCGCGTCGACCGAGCCGCTGCCGTTCACATCCGCCGCTCGACGACGTTCGACGTTCTGATCCGTGCCGAGAATGACCGCGACGAATGGTGCGACGTCATTCTGATCGACGATGCCGTCCAGGTTCACGTCGCCGTTGCCGGGGCAGTATGAAATCGTGTTCGCGCGAATGCACGGGAATGGGCAAAACGGATTGCATCCGCCGTCGAGCCCGCCGGTCACGACGACGCGATCGCCGATCTGAAACCCGTCCAGATTCTCCAGCCAGTAGATGCCGCCGCTGTCCGCCTGAAAGAGCGGCGCGCACTCGAAACCGAGCATCAGCTCACCGCAATCCTGAATGCACGGCAGCGCGAGATTGTCGATGATCTTCTCGTGTGCCGATGGACCGCAGACCACAGAATCGTTCGCAAGCGCACCGGCCACGAACACATAAGATCCCGGCGGCATTCCGCCGTCGTGTTCGATCAGCCGCGGCGCGGCGCCGCCAAAGGTGTCAAACAGCGCGCAGCCGTTTTCTCCGGATATCAGCCCGCCGCAGGCCTTGTAGAGCGGCGAGACATTGCCTCGCAGCAGGCACGGAATGACACACTCGGGCACATCGTTGCAGTCCTCATCCGGCACGCCGGTGACATAGACACGCTCGCCCACTGCGAAGTTCTCAAGACCATCGACGATGAAGATCAGGCCCAATCCGCCCAGATCGGCCCTGAACAGTTTTCCGCATTGAATGTCAGAAATCACCGTGCCGGGGCCGCCGAACGCGGGCCGAATGGTGTTGTGCTCGATGAGCGGCCGGCCGCACGGCCCGAGGTCCTCGGGATCGAGCGCCCCTTGCACGTCGACAAAGTCCCCGAGATTGAAGTTGCCGTAATTCTCCAACTCGAACTCCGCGCCGGTTCGATCGACGAAGACCGTGCATCCAAACCGGGCGAGCAGGCGACCGAATCCGCCGGCGCACGGACCGCCGCCCGTGTTCTCAATCAGTGGGAGCGTTCCCGTCGGGCAAACCGCGGGCGAAGGCGCGATGCGGCCGGTCACGAACGCCTCCGCGCCAACCGCCAGGCCGGTCGGCTGCGACAGGGCGAAGATCTCGCCGTCGGCACCGAGCAAACGATCGCATCCGCTGTCATTTTCAAGCACGATCCCGCATTCCGAGAAGCAGGGCTCGATCACGGTATTGATCAGCTTTGGTGTGATCTCGGAATCGCAGATGAAAGCCGTATTCGGATCGAACTCACCTGCCACATAGACACGATCACCGTCGCCGAATGAGCCGAGGTTGGTCAGCACCATGCGTCCGCCCGCGTCGGCGATGAAGACAAGACAGGAGGGAAAGCCGGTGGACTGGGCCAGATCGCCGCACCCCGCAAACTCGATGCCGCGCGGTGAGTCCGCGGCCGACCGGTTTGACAGGGCACACAGTAGAGCGATGGCCGGGAGCGAATACACGGCCGCGGCGTGAAGCCGGCGGCCTGCAAGTCTGCGGAATTGCGCCCAGCTGGCCATGCAAAGCATGATGCGGCCTCCCATCAAATTCTAAAGCGATTCACGACGCGATTGAAAGAAAGGCGAGTACGCCATGTACTGAAGAACGGCCGGGAGACTTCGGATTAACGGGGACGAATGATGTCAGGGATTCGACGCGGCCTCCGACCGGACCGTTACGCTCTGGATGCGTTCGAAATCGGAGCGATGCACAGGTTTACCGCCGTCAAAGACGATCAGGCTGTTGCCGCCGTAGAACGACAGCAGTGACGCCCGCTTGAGCGCTTTCTCGCTGTTGCCGATGTAGCAGCAGATGATCGCGCCGGCGTGATGAGGATTGTTGATGCAGCAGAGCAGGGCGTGCTGCGGTTCGTCGTATCGTCGGCCTTCGACGGCGAAATAGTCCTCGCCGATGACGACCGCCTTCTGCCCGAGCGCCTCCGCGATCCGCTCGTCGCGCGCCGCGGCGCCGAGCAGCATGACGTGGCCGCGCGAGAATTCCAGATCCGTGACCGCCGCCGGCGTCACTTCGCCGACCTCGGTGTATTCCTTGTCATAGCGCTCCCGGAAGTTCTCAGAGACGCCTACATATGCTGCGAAATCTTCCGGGTCGCGCACAACGGTGAACGGAACCCGCCGGCCGATGCGGGAGACGGTCGGCATGATGTGATCGACCGGCAGCTTGCGAAGCACGCGAAAATCAGGGTCGATTTCCACGGACCGGGGCATGTTTCCGCAGGGGATCACCTCGACCTGCAACGCGCGGGTCAGCGAAATGACGCGATCGGTTGGCGTGCCGTTCTCGTAGGTGATTCGAATCGGCAGATTGAGATCAAATACCCGGTCGCCGCGCTGGAGGATCGAGATCGTGAGCCGCTGCGAGTTCGGATCAAACGCCGCGTCGTCGATTTCAATGTCCGGTACACCCGCGCCGCGCACCCACTGCTGAAAGAACTTTTCCATCGGCCGGGCGGTATCGCGCTCGATGGTGCTGCGAATGTCATCCCAGGTCGTCGGCTCGCCCAGTCGCTCACGGGCCAGCCGCTTGAGCGAGCGCCAGAGCGCCTTTTCACCCACGCGATCGGCCAGCATCGAAAAGACCATCGCGCCCTTCTGATAGCCGATGAACCGGGAGGCGTCGCCCTCGCGGTCGAACTGGTCAAGCGGCACATCCCTCTCGGGTGTCATCGAGCTGACGCCGTAACAGGTGTCGCGGCGATAGGCTCGGGCCTCGTCCGGCCGATCCGCCAGGACGTGGTGCATGTAGTTGGTGCAGAAACTCGTCAGGCATTCGCACCAGTTGCCGTCTTTCGAGGAGACCAGCACGCCGTTGCCCCACCAGTTGTGAAGCATTTCGTGATCGAGATACCCCGGACGCAGGCCGTTCTCGCCCATCTGAATGACGGCCGACGCCAGCACCGTGTAGCCGGGAAATGCGAAGCCGGAGCTGAAAAAGTTTTCGACGACGGTGAATTCGCGGAACGGATAGGGCCCGATGAGGGGCTGGTAGAGCGTGATATACTGCGTGACGGCATCCAGGAGCAGAGAAGCCTTGTCGGCCTGATCGGGACGCAGATGAACGCTCACGGTCACCCGGCCGACGGCCTTTTGGTGAAGTTGCAACGGCCCGCCGACAAGCGTGATGCCGTCGAGCGGGAAGGGCGATTTCCAACTTGTCTTCCGGCCGCGCGGCGCGAGCAGGTCCGCATCCGTACGATCGCCGCATGCGGTCAGCAGGAAGCCCTCTGGTACGGCGGCCGTCAGTTCGAAATTCGTACGCGGGCGTTCGGGGCGGTCGCCGGACTTCGCATCTTTCTCGTCACGGGAAGCAGGGGTCGGATACCACGCCCCGGCGGGCGATAGATAGACGCCCTCATCGCCAATGTGGGCCGACATGTTGAAGTTGTGAATCTCGCCGGACTTTTCGCCCGCCTCCACATCCTGCCAGATGATGCCGGCATACTGAAGGCGAAGCGTCATCTCGCCCGACGCGCGACCGCCGGGAATGACGATGCGGTAGTAGGCAACACGATGCGACGTGACCGGACCGGCCGGCTTGGGCGGTTCACCGGCCAGCGCGGCGCTTTCCTCCGCCGGCGCGGAAGTCGGTTCCGGTGACTCGTCGGCCGGCGCCGTCGTTACTTCACTTGAGTCGACGACCGGTTCTTCCACTTCCGAATCCGCTTCCGGCTGGTCGTCGTCAACTCCGTCGGCTTCGATGTCGCCGGACTCTACGTCTCCAACGTCATGGTCGCCCGGTACGACGTCCTGGTCATCGTCGTCAGTTTCGTTCGCAGGCTCCTCCGCCGGTGCCGGAGCACTCGACGGTTGAGGTTCGGTGACAGCGTCGTCCGCGGGTTGCGTCACCGGCGCCGTCGTGGGCTCGTCTGTTGCGATGTAGGAATCCCGGGTCGCCAGCGCGAGGTTGGCATCGATGCGCTCGAAGTCCAACGGCTGGCCATCGAGCTCCACGCTCTCGACCACGAGCGACGAATTCAGCGAAACGTAAAGCGAATTGTCCGCCGCCCGGGATCGTCCTTGCGCGGGGCGAAGAACGAGATCCGCTGTCGCCTTGAGTTCATGCGTCGGCGGCGAGAGTTCGGCCTCAATTCGGCAACTGACCAGTTCATGCGTGGCGTGACTGGGAAGAAAATCAAGGCTGTGGGTACGCGATGCGGCGGAATCACCGCTGTCGCCGCGCTGCTGCGTCAGGCAGCCCTGCGTGGCTGAAAGAGTTGCGAGAACCAGAAGGATCAATCCGCGTCGACCGCGCGCAAAGTGCGTACTGCGACAGGTTGCCGCCGCCCCCGGGCCATCAGTCGGCGAGTCGATCATGGTCATGATTCGGAGGTCTCCGCCAGTTGCTTTTTCAGGCGGTCGACCTCGGCCTCAAGTTGCTGGATTTGCTTGTAGATCTGCGGCAGCCGCTCAAACAGAGAGAGCGATCGCATGGTGTCCTTGATCGGCATCGCCGGCGCGCCGGCGACGCGGGTGTTCGCCGGAACATCACGCATCACGCCCGCCATCGCTGCGATTTCGGCGTTGTCGCCGATTGAGAGGTGTCCCGCCACGCCCACTTTTCCCGCCATGGTGACATGCCGTCCGACCGTCACCGATCCGGCGATGCCCACCTGTGCGACGAACATGCAGTTCTCGCCCACCTTGGTGCCGTGGCCGATGGCGACGAGATTGCTGAATTTGGTGCCGGCGGCGATGACGGTTTTGCCGAGCGTGGCGCGGTCGATAGCGCAGTTGGCGCCGAGTTCGACATCGTCGCCGACTTCGGTGATGCCGATCTGCGGAATCTTGTGCCACTTCTCGCCGACGGGCGCGTAGCCGAGGCCGTCCTCGCCGATGATCGTTCCCGCGTGGAGCGTAACGCGTTGGCCGATGATGCAGCCGTCGTAGACGACGACGTTCGGATAGAAAATGCAATCGTCTCCGATGCGGACGTTTTCAGCGATGTAAACGCCGGGATAAAGCACAACGTTCGCGCCGATCGTCACGCCCGCTTCGATCGTCACGCCGTGATGAATATTCGCGCCCGGGCCGATCTTTGCGGAGGGATGAATGACCGCGGCGGTGTGTACGCCGACCTCGCGGTGTTTTCGATAGCCATGCACACGCACCATGATGCCCATGATCGCGGCGTACGGGTTCTGGGTGCGGATGACCGAGAGACCTTCAGGTACGGCTTGATCGGTTGCGACGACGACCGCGCCGGCGGCGGTCTTCGAGAGCATCGATTCATACTTGGGGTTGGCAAGAAAGCTGATTTCGTCCGCGCCGGCGTCCTCAAGCGTCGCGACGCCGACGATTTCACGCGCGGCCTCGCCGTCGACCTTCGATGCCATTCCGATTCCGGAGAGATAATCTGCCAGTGCGCTGAGGGTGTGTGCCATGGTCTGACGCCGCGGGGGCCTTCCTTTCCGTTCATGAGGGCGAACAACGGAGGGCGATCATATTTTCCCCGACGGCGGCATGTCAAATTTTGAAACGGCCGGCGGCGATCGCGACATGGTGAACGCCGAAACCGGCAACACCCTAGTACTCAGACTCTTCCCGATCGTTCGACTTCGAGTCCGGCTGATCCTCCAGCCCTTCGAGCACGAAGCGGCTCTGAAGCGAGCCCAAATCACAAAAGGAGGAGAGAATATCGACCATCTCGGAATACGGCACCGCCAGGCCATGAATCTCGCCGTTGTCGAGTCTACGCGGCGAATCGCAGAGATACTGGATCAGCTCGGCCACGTTGAGCGGCGCCTTCAATTTCGGCGACAGCACGTTGTTTCGCTTGTTGTGATAGAGCAACGTCAGGTGTTCGTCGCTTGATTCGGCCGTAAGCCGGGTCAGAAGGCGACGTCCGTCATTTCGCTCGCCTGGAAAAATGGCGGGGCCGCGCACGCTCATCTGCCGCCCGAAGACGGCGATGCGCGGTTCCATGGTCCGGCGGACGTAGATCAGGTAGGGGCCCTTGCTGTCCACGACATCCAGCACGACGTTGTCGTGGTCGAGATAGAACGTCTGGATCGCCGGATGCGGCCGTCGTCGAAGCGCCTTGTAGGCCGCAATCCGGATTTCATCGTCAGCGTCGTCCAGGAGCTCGCGCAGCGTCTCGCCGGCGCCGTACTGATTGGTCGCCCAGCCGAGTTCGTCAATGGCCTGGTTGCGAAAATCGCTCTTCGGATCCCTGGCGTGACGGGTGACGACGTCGAGTCCGCGTCGATCGCCCAGCCGCAGCGCCGTGCGCGAGGCATAGTAACTCACCGGCTCTGATTCAGAGGCGATGAGCCGCTCGATGAACGGCACGGCGGATTTGCCGATGGCGTCCAGCGCGATCCCGATCGAATCGTAGAACGGCTCGGGTTCCTCAAACGCCTGGGCCAGTTCCTTGCTCCGCCGCGCGATGTACTCGACGTTCGAATTGAGCGGCGTGTGAAGAATTCTGTTCAGGAAGTGCGCTTTCCGCTGCTTGTATTCACGGGGAACACTCAGATTGATGTGGCTGGTTCGCTCGCCGACCGCGATCTTCTCGAGACCGCCGTACCGGCTGTTGATCTCCCGCTCGATGCGCTTCGCGATGCTCGGGCTCGGATCGTTCAAGACCAGTCGTATCTTTCGATCCTCGGTCACCACGCCGCCGCCGAAGACGACGCCGAACGTCAGATCGACCTTGTCGGTCGGCTTGCCTTTTCGATTGAACGGACTGACAAACACGGGGCCGCTCGCCGTCGCCAGCGTCGCACTGCTGAGGATGCCTGAAGGCGTTTCCGCGTAGAGCTTAAGTTCGCCGATGAACAATCTGCCGCCGACAATCGACGTCGCCTCGCTTCCGAGTGCCTTGACAAAGACATCAAAACGATCGCCCTTTTCCGCGCCGGCCGGGATCCAGCCGGTAATCTCCACGATCGCCGAATCCTTGCTGTTCAGAAAATCGCCCGCGGGGCGGGTATTCGGGCGGCTCGGATCCTGCCGCCGCTCAATTTCCTTGAAGAGGTAATCCTTGACGATCTCGGGGCCGTCGCGGCCGCCGGTGTCCACCAGGTCGGTGACGAGGCCGTAGCCGCGGACATTGTTGAGCCGCATGCCTTCAACGGTCACCAGCGGGGCGATGGTGTCGCGGACGTCGATCCGCGTCTCCTCGGTTCTCGCACCCGCCGCCGGTTGATTCTTGGGACCCGTTCCCCAGAATTCGTTCCATTCATCTTCGTTCGCGCAACCGGGTGAGATCGCGAGCATGACGACAATTGGGATGACGTTCTTAAGGAGTATTCGGAGACTCATGTTCATTCCATCGGGCGGGTGGGGTTGGTCGCTGTAATCCTACGCAGGTTCGTCCGCTTCTTTCCCCGGCGGTCGACGTGCGTCGATGCGCCCCTGTCAGATGCTGAAGTCGTGCGCCGGGCCGCTCGTCGGCTTGGGCGGCCGGACCTTGAGTTCCGGCGGCGTGCAGATGACCGTGCTGCCGGCCGGCACGCTGCTGGTGAGAAACGTTGAGCCGCCGATGGTGCTGCCCTCGCCGAGCACCGTCTCGCCGCCGAGGATCGTCGCGTTGGCATAGACCGTGACGCCGTCGCTCACCGTCGGATGGCGCTTGTATCCCCGCACCATACGGCCGCGCTCGTCCTTGAGGAAGCTCAGCGCGCCAAGCGTGACGCTCTGGTACACCTTGACGTTCTCGCCGATGTCGGTGGTTTCGCCGATCACGACACCGGTGCCATGATCGATGAAGAACCGCTTGCCGATTCGCGCGCCGGGATGAATGTCGATGCCGGTCTTCATGTGCGCCCATTCGGCCATCGCCCGGGGAATGAGCGGCACGTCCATGTCGTAAAGCAGATGCGCGTAGCGATACACCGTAACGGCGATGACGCCGGGGTAGGCGAAGATGACTTCGTCCGTGTTGACGCAGGCCGGATCGCCGTCAAAGGCCGCCATGACGTCCATCGCCAGCGTCTTGCGCATCTCGGGAATCGCATCGAGGAATGCGTGGGTGATTTCCCGCGCCTTCTGATCAAATGGCAGCGCCTGGGTCGATGGACCGTTGGGGTCGTAATTGCCCTCGACCTCGTTGAGATGGCAGAGCGCCAGAAACGTCTGCATGTAGACCGACTGGCCGAGCCGCGGCAGAAGCTCGCCGACGTGGTACTTCACGTTCTTGTACGACAGATTCTGTCGCTCGAAGTATCCCGGATAGGAAATCTCGAAGAGTGTGTCGATAATCCGTTCGATCTCAAGCCGGCTGGGCATGTAGCCGCGGCTGATGTGCCGCGTCGCGGGCTCCTCGACGTAGCTGTCCACGATGCGATCGACCAGACTCTGAATCCGGTCGTCCATGTCGAATTCGCCGATCATGGCCGTTGATACTCCTTCCTATCCGGGTGCCGGGCATGTCTGACGGCGGGCGGGCATTTCGTGATTATACGCCGCCAGGCTTGCCCACGACGGGCCAAGCCCTGCTTCTCGGACGCCGTCTCTTTTCAGAGCCCGACGACACCGTTATAAAAGCCACCGGAGCGTTGCGAAAGACCCGCAAACCCGCTATTTCGCCCGCCGTGGCGTCAGGATGTTCCACGACATGCACTTTCAATCCATGGGGAACACGAGCGTCATCGGCCTTCAGTGGGGGGATGAAGGCAAGGGGAAGATCGTCGATCTTCTCACCGAGCACTTCGACGTCGTCGTCCGATACGCCGGCGGCGCCAACGCCGGCCATACCGTTCGCATCGGCGACGAGAAGTTCGCACTCCACCTCATACCCAGCGGCATCCTGCGGCCGAACGTGCTGAACATCATCGGCCCGGGCGTCGCGCTGGACCTCGAGATCACCATCCGCGAAATCGATGGTCTCCTGGCCCGAAAGATCAAGGTGGGCGACAACCTGCGCATCTCAAATCGCGCCCATCTCGTCATGCCCTATCACAAGAAGCAGGATCGGCTGAACGAAGCCCGCCTCGGCGCGTCCCGCCAGATCGGCACGACGGCCAAGGGGATCGGTCCCTGCTACGCCGACAAGATGCTCCGCAGCACGGCATTTCGCCTGGCTGACCTGTATTACCCGGACGAGTTTCGCCGCCGGCTCACCGAGGTCGTGGCGGATCGCAACAAGACCTTCGCGGCACTCTACGGCGACCAGGAACCGCTTGATGCCTCAAAGATGGCCGATGAGTATCTGGGTTACGCCGAGCGACTGCGGCCGCATATCGAGGACACCACCGAGACGATCCACGACGCCATGGCGGCCGGGAAGCGCATGCTCTTCGAGGGTGCGCAAGGCAGCCTGCTCGATCTGAATCACGGCACGTTTCCGTACGTGACGAGCAGCACGTGCACCTCGGGTGGTGTTGCCGCCGGCGTCGGCATTCCACCCTCCGCGGTGAAGAGCTATGTCGGCGTGATCAAGGCCTATTCAACCCGAGTCGGCAGCGGGCCGTTTCCCACGGAACTGTCCGATGCCACCGGAGACCGCATTCGCGAGCGCGGCCACGAGTACGGAACCACCACCGGCCGTCCGCGCCGCTGCGGCTGGTTTGACGCGTTTTCGGTCCGCTATGCGGTGGATCTGTCGGGTATCACGCAGGTCGCGGTGATGCATCTGGACACGCTCGGATCATTCTCCGAGGTCAAAATCTGCACCGGCTACCGCGTGGGCGGCAAGCGGCTTCGGGTCTTTTCGGCCGATATCGAGGTCTTGCGGCAGGCTGAGCCGATTTACGAGTCGCTGCCGGGCTGGGATGGCGATCTGACCGGCGTGGGCTCCTACGAACAATTGCCGGCCGCCGCTCGTCGTTACATAGACCGCCTGGAGGAACTGCTCGGCACATCGATTACACTGGTCAGCGTCGGCGCGGAGCGGATGGCGACGCTGCACCGCGAGCCCGCCGCCGCCGCGACCACCGCAGGCTGATCGCGCCGGCTCGAACTGAGGCACCGTCATGGCGACCATGGAAAAACTTGACCCGCGACTCGAACTCGGCATTCCCCCCGAGCGAATGCCGCGTCATGTCGCCATCATCATGGACGGCAACGGCCGATGGGCGAAGCGCCGCGGCCAGGAGCGCGTGAAGGGCCACGAAGCCGGGGCGGAGAATGTCCGAGAGATCGTCACCCACTGCGCCCGTCTTGGTGTGGAAGCGCTGACGCTCTACAGCTTCAGCACAGAAAACTGGAATCGCCCGCTCGATGAAATCGCCCACCTGATGCGCCTCTACGTTCACTATCTCATCAAGGAACGCGGCGAGATCATGGACAACGATATCCGGCTGATCCAGGTGGGGCGTCGCGAGGGATTGCCCGAGGAAGTGCTCCGGGAACTCGACGAATCGGCGGCGCTCTCGCGAAACAACCAGGGCATGAAGCTCTGCCTGGCGCTGAATTACAGCAGCCGCGTGGAGATCGTCGATGCGATCCGGCATCTGGCCGACCGGGCGGCGCGCGGCGAAATCCAGCCCGACCAGATTTCCGAGGAGATGGTGAGCGATTCGCTCTATACGGCCGGCCTGCCCGATCCCGATCTGCTCATCCGAACGGCCGGCGAAATGCGGATCAGCAACTTCCTGCTCTGGCAGATCAGCTACGCCGAGTTGTTTGTCACCGAGACGCTGTGGCCGGACTTTCACGCCGAGGAATTGAACAACGCTTTCCACGCCTTCTCCAAGCGCGAACGCCGATTCGGGCGCGTCACGCCGACGTGATTTCATCGGTCAGTCCCGCGGCGCCGGGAATGATTCGGCCGGCCCGAACAGGGCATTCCTCGTAATGAACAGGGGCGAATCATGCCACAACGATCGACTCTCCAGTTCGTTATTGCCTCGATGCTTGCGATGGCAAGCTCAATCAGTTCTGCCCGGGCTGAATCCGATCTACCCGAATTGCTGCGTGACTATTTCCGGGCCCCGTCGGCGGCGCGAATGAAAGCCGCCGAAAAAGAGATCATCAACCGCAAGGGGCTTACCCACGAGCAACTCGCGAGAGCCATCGGCGAGGTCAATCTATGGGATAACCGCGAGCCCGGTGACTACGAGATGACGCTACGCCTGCGCAAGGGCAAGTCATCGGAGAAGTCAGTCTTCGTGCATGTACCGAAGGGCTACACCCCCGAGAAGGCTTGGCCGCTTCTCATTGCGTTCCATGGGCAGGGCGCTCGACCGGAACCAATGCTGAAAGGAACGCTGATCGCCCTTGGCGACTTGAAGGACGAGTTCATCGTCGTCGCCCCGGACCGGATCGGCGCCATCGAGCCCGCCGAGGGCGAACCCGCGGAGTATCACGGCGCGCTGGCGTTTACCTATCCGCACGCCGTCGTCGGCCAGCCGCGCATGCTGCTCGACGCGATCCGCCGCGAGTTTCGCATCGACAGCGACCGCGTGTATCTCATGGGCTTCTCGCTCGGCAGCCACAACGCCTGGATGGCCGGCATCATGCACGCCGACTGTTTCGCCGGGCTGATGCCGCTGGCGACGCCGCTTCAGGTCGTCGGCAACGATTTGCTCTACGAGTCCCTGCTCAGCAATCTTCGCGACGTGCCGATCGTCTACTGCTGGGGCGAAAAGGACAATCTCGACTCCGCCGGCAAGCCCGAGCCCAGCGGCGGCAACGTGGGCATCAGCCGAACGCTATCAATGGTCATCAAAGCGCTCGGATTCCCTGACTACACCGCGGTCGAACTGGCGGGCGCGGGGCATCTCGACGTCGTCCCGCCGCCCGAGGAATTTTACAAGCTCCTGAAGAAAACCCGGCGACGCTATCCAAAGCGGGTTCATCAGATATTTCGCCTTCCGGAAGAGAGCAGCGCCTACTGGGTCTCCACCGATCATCTTCAAGGGGAGCCGCTGCCGCACGGCCCGTTGCAGATTCCACAGTCTCCCGACGAAGACCCCCGAACGGCCACCCGCCGATTCCTGCTCGGCAAGCTCGGCCTGATTGAGGCGACCTGCAAGAAGCAGACCATTACCATCCGGTCGAAAAACGCGGTTCGGATCACGCTGCTCCTCGGCGACGAGTTGATCGATCTCGACAAGCCGATCAAGATCAAGCGGGGACGAAAAACGGTCTTTGACGGCCGCATCGAGCGCGACCTGCGGGTCATGCTTCGCGAGGCGGCGAGCGGCTGGGATTTCAATCGGCTGCCATCGGCCCGGGTGGTCATCCCCATCGCGGGCGACATCAAATTCGGCTACGGTGATGAGCCGAAGAAGTCGTCAGGCAGGAAGCGGAAGTAGACGAAAGAGTTGAATCGCGCTGTAAGTGGTGTGGTAACAAGTACAAGTACCATGCACTTGTGACGTGCGATGAGTCGTACATAAGAAATCCCTCGGCAACGCCGTGGGATTACTCTCGAAACAACACCAACGCCCGGTTCGAAGAACCGGTCGTGTGAAATCTGATACGGAGTCTCTATGTCGGCAGTCTCGGCGGATCAGCAGGTAGCGGCGCTCACACGCGGTTGCGCCGAGATCTTCAGCGCTGGCGAACTCAAGAAGCGCATCGAAAAGAGCATCGCGACGAACAAGCCCCTGCGCGTCAAGCTCGGCCTCGATCCCACCGCGCCCGACATTCATCTTGGACACACCGTCGTGCTCGCCAAAATGCGCCAGTTCCAGGACTTCGGCCATCGGGCGGTGCTCATCATCGGCGACTACACCGCCCGCATCGGCGACCCGACCGGCAAGACCAAGGCGCGCCCCGTCCTCGACGAGGCCTCGATCAAACAGAATGCTGAGACCTACTTCCAGCAGGCCGGAAAGGTGCTCGACCTCGATCCCGCCAGGCTGGAGATTCGCTACAACAGCGAGTGGCTCGCGCCGCTCCAGCTTGCCGACGTGCTCAAGCTGATGAGCAACATGACCGTGCAGCAGATGCTCCAGCGCGAGAACTTCAAGCTCCGCATCAAGGAAGACGTGCCCATCGTCCTCACCGAGTTGATGTACCCGCTCATGCAGGCGTACGACTCCGTCATGATCGACGCCGACGTCGAACTCGGCGGCACCGACCAGACCTTCAACAACCTCTGCGGCCGCGATCTCATGGAGAAGCACGGCAAGCCGCCGCAGATGGTCGTCATCATGCCGATCCTCCGCGGCCTCGACGGCAAGGACAAAATGAGCAAGTCGCTGGGGAACTACGTCGCCGTCACGGATTCGCCGAAGGACATGTTCGGCAAGACGATGAGCGTGGCGGATGAGATGATGCGGGAGTGGTACACGCTGCTGACATCGCTACCGACGTCGGAAATCGAGACGCTGGTTAACCCGGAGAAAACCCACCCCAGGTCGGCCAAGATTCAGCTCGCCAAGACCATCGTGACGCGCTATTACGATGCCGCCGCCGCGGATCGCGAGGAGGAACTCTGGCAGAAGGTCATGGTCGAGGGCGGCCTTCGCGATGACATACCGGTCGGCAACGTGCCGCGTTCCGAGTGTGAGGCCGACGGCACGATCTGGGTGGCGAAGCTGCTCAAGCTCCTCGACATGGCCCCCTCGACGAGCGAGGGGCGCCGACTCGTCCAGGGCGGCGGCGTGCTGGTGAATCAGCAGAAAATCGTCGATCCG
>CALLKH010000323.1 GCA_938008425.1 uncultured Planctomycetaceae bacterium
CGGTGCTCCGGCGGATCGCGCCGGCGCCTGCTGATCACGCCGCAAATCGTGGATGCGGGCCAGCTCGACCTGCGCCGATTCGGCTTCGATCGAAATCGATACCCCCGCCGCGGTGGGGACGGCCGCCAGATTCGCCGCGAGCACGAACAGCGCGATAGAGAAAGCGAGAGACTGCGTCGTCGGTGATGCGATTCGGCGTATGAATTCGAGAATGGCCCGATCCGACTCACCCGGTGTGGCGGGTGATCCACGGGCGAAGGCGAGGACGACCGAGCCCGCGGCAAAGAATGATAGAAGCCAGGCGCCGCGTGGCGCGAGGCCGGAGAGCGCCAGTACAGCGATGACCAGAGCCAGGGTGGTGATCCGCGCGACGTGCGACTGAAAAGCTGCCGGGTCGAGGAGAAGTGAGATGGACACCACCGCGGCGATCGTCAGAAAGGGCGCGAGTCGCCATGGAAAGAGACTTGTTGCGATGTCAAGATCAAGAGCGATCGTGCCAAACGCACCCGCGATGACGACGGTGGCGAACGCAAGAACGATCGACACCGCCATTCGGGTCAGTCGTCCGCGTGCGATCCATGCCGCCGCGCCGCCCACCATTAGAACAAGGGCATATCGAACAAGCGGCGCCGCAGGCCAGGTCGTGCTGTCAAAGTGATGCGGGGCGTAGATCTTCCAGAAAATCTGGTGAACCGTCAGGGCATCGGCCGGATCGGCGAAGACCGCTCGAATCATCGCGTAGTGAGGAATCCAGGCGAGAAGCCACGGCGCGAAGAGCCCGATCGAGAGCGCCCTGCGCTCGGCCTTCGGTGACAACGCGATGACCATGAACCAGACGGGGGCCATCAGCAGCAGGTAATTGGCATGAATCGCGCAGGCGGCGGCCGCATTAAGTCCCGCGGCGCAGGTTCGGCCGTGAACGAGAAGCGCGATCGCAACGAGAATGGTCACGCCTGAAAAGACCGACGGCACGAAGTAGGGCAGGAGGATGTGACTCAGCCCGGGCCCGTTCATGGGCAGAAAGGCCGTGAGAATGACCGCCGCGCCGAAAGGTGCGAGCGGCCGTGCAGCGAATCGCGCGATGATGAAGTAAAGTGAAAGCGCATAGGCGACGGATGCCGCGCAGTTGAGCAATCCGAGCCCCACGTTCAACACGCCGGCCCGGGCCAGCCATTCCACCAGCAGACTGAACGGCCGATGGTGATCCGGCGTCTGTGTTGTGAACCAGTCGCCGGCGAGGAAGGTCGGATCGGCGGCGTGGAGACCATGCAGCAGGTACTGGCAATGATTGCTGATGCCGACCTGAAGGCCGGTGTGAAGCGCAAGTCCGATGGACGCGGCCGCAACGGCGCACGCCGGAAGGTAGCGGACCATCGCCGAGGCACTTCGCTCAAGCAGCGAAGGGGCGCTTCCGCCGGTGTCATGGACCGAGATTGATCGGGACGTGGAGCAGACTGACATAGAGCTACATCGGAAGAACTGGCGTCCGACAAGCAAGTCCGACGCTCGGCGCGAGTTCTCGGACGCGCTGGCATGACGCGGACGTTGAACTCGCGCATTTCGCAGAGATATCATTGAAACAGGGGATGAATTCCACGGCGTCGTCGACGCCGTCGGACACGGGGCGCACCGTGCAAGTCAAACCGGGGGGAACCGTCATGATTCACGGCCGGAAGTCTCTTTCCACGATGGCAGCATCGATCTGCGCTGCGATTCTCTATCCCGTCTTCCTGATCGTTTCGACGCTCTTCGTCATTCCGATTTCGTTGGTTCATAAGGCGCTTGCCGGACGGGCCGATCTCGAGCGCGGCAGACGCGCCGGCATGATTCATCGAACGCGGTGGTTCGTGTTCGTCGACGTCATCGCGACGGTTGCCACCTATGTGATCGCCGACATCATCCGCTGCGAGTTTCACGAGGGAACCACATGGCCGGAGGTGGTGCCAGGATACGGCCCGACGCTCTGGATTCACCTCACGATGCTGGGGGGGCTGATTTTCGCGTGGCCGACCATTCTGTACTGGCAGGGCTGGTACCGCGCTCGGGCTCGCTCGTGGAAGTGGCGCGTGCGAAACACCGGCGCGGCGGCGTTCGTGCTTGCATTGTTCATGTCGGCGGCGGCGCTGGTCGCGTTTCGCGAGATTTATCCGCGCATGCAGATCGGCATGACAGTTGTTCTGCTGCCGCTCATCACCGGCGCCGTTCGGTTTCTCATGGAAGGGGCGGAGCGGATCTCGCGGCGAAATCGCGGAACCCGATCCGCACTTGATCTCGTCTAAACAATCCGATGGGCGGAGAGTTCGACGGTCAATGACCTGATTCTGCTGGTACCGCGCCCGCCGGCGACATGCTCGACTCTTCCGAACGGATATCCACTTTCAATGCCGATGCTTCAGGGCGGGGCTGAAGCGCCCCAATCGTCCAGGGCGTGCCGGCCATCCGCGGACTCCCCTCGAAATCTGATTTCAGTTGCGCGAGTCCGAACCGCGACAGGTCCTCTCCGCGACCCACCATGGAGGAATCCGATCGCGGCCGCGGATCGATGATCTCCCGGTAATCGGCCGGCCAGGTTCTGGACATCGGAATCTTCTCGGGGTCGAGCGTGACAAATTCGAATCCGGGATCGGCCCAGAGGCTGTGGGCGTCCGCGTGAGTGGCGGTTGAGCCGTTCAAGAGGTCGTCACCGCCCGAGTCGCCCCGCGCCCAGTGCGCCTGCCAGTCGGCGAAATCCGTCCACTTGTTGTTCTGATAGCGAAAGAGCGTCGTGCTTCCGCCGCCGAGCTTGTAGTAGAGGTTGTGATCGCCCTCGAAGCGGCGATTCTGCCAGTGCGGGAGATTGTTCACCTGCAAGAACCACATCACGCCGCCGTCGAACGTGACGATGGCGCAGTTTCGAATGTCGGCCGTCATGGGGAGGATCGGTGGAAGCTGTCGCTCGCCGTTTCCGAATGGACCGCCGGACTTCGTGCGTTTCTCATCTCGAAGCGTGACGATTGTGCAGTTGTAGAGCCTGACGCTCGTGCATTCACGCCAGATCACGACCGCGCTGCCGGCGTTGCGCGGGCCTATGCCGATGCAGTTCGTCAGCAGGTGCGTATTGGCCGCGGCAGTCTTTCGCGGCCGCGGGTCGGTTGGGACCATGCCGCGCAGATAGTACTGGGCGGAACCGTTGCCCCATGAAGCGCAGGCGTCGAGTACGAAATTCCCGGATCCCTTGAGCGCGAAGCCGTATTTCGAATTGTTCCAGCACCGCGTGCGCCGGATGGTCACGTTCGAGACGGCGCCCTGGGTGACGATGCCGTTGATCTGCTGGTTGGCGTTGTTGTCGTGAAACGCGCAGTCTTCGATGAGAATGTCGTGGCTGCCCGAACGCGGCGTGTCGAGATCGTCGACGTTGTTGCTGAAATCGATCGCGCCCTCAGTGCCGTTGCATCGGCTGAAGTCGCATCGTCGGATGGTGATGTGTGCCACGCCGCTGTTGCGGGCGGCGATTACGCTTGCACAGTCCCACGCCTTCACGTCCTCGATCGTGATGTGATGCGGCTTCGGCTCGTCGGCCTTCCCCGGAAAGGCGAACCGCCAGATGTGACGGCATCCATGCGCCTGGAAATTGCGAAAGACGTAGTGGCCGGCGTCGCGACGGGAGAGGGGGCTGCGACCGGTGAAATCGAAAACCCATCGGCCGCTCGAGCCGGCCGTGAGGATGACTTCGTCGCCCTGTCTGCCCTCGATGGTGATGGGGGCGTCGGGCTCACCGCTGCGGGCGAAGCGAATGTCGCTCTCCGAGTATGTTCCGGCGGTCAGGATGATGGTATCGCCCGGTCGGGCCAGGCTCGCGGCGCGGGCGATCGTCTGAAGCGGACGCTCCTCGGTGCCGGGATTCAGATCGGAGCCTTTCTCGGGGAGCGGAGAAACAAAGAAAGTGTTTCCGATGCCCGGCCGCCGAATCTGAATGTTGACGTCGTCCTCGGCGGTGACGCCGACATCGTCCGTGATTCGCAGGGTAATCCTGTGGTTGCCGGGTGCGAGCTTCACCGTCGGCCGCGGTCCGTCTGCGATGACCGCTCCCTCGCAGAACCATTTGAATTCCGAGATCGGGCCGTCGTCACGGCTTCGCGACCCGTCGAGTGTGCACAAGTACAACTCCTGATCGTCGGTCGCTTCGATCTCCTGATCGTCCCCCGCGTCAGCAACAGGGCGCCGATTGCATCCGGGAAGGGCGCGGCTCTGTGTCATAACGAAGTCGAATGACTGCACAGGGGCAGACGCTGCTGAACCTCGGTGCATGGCCGGTGCGAATTCGCAGCAATGCCGGGTGGGCGTGATCTCGCCGTTCCAGTCGGCGGACGCGAAGAAACTAAAAGCGCCGTCCAGATCGGTAATCGCCGTCGCCGCGCCGGGCGACAGGCGAACCACGACGCCGCCGATCGGACGGCCGTCCTCGCCGACGATACGGCCGTGAAGCGCCACGCGTTCGGCCCGCGAATGGGCTGTGCTCTGTCGCGTCGGCCCGCATCCGTGCGCGCCAAGCAAAGCGCCGAAGAACAGCAGGCCCGACAGGTTCAGGATTTGACGGCGAATTCCGTGCATTGCATCAAGGCCTCATAAGCATCGACCGTCGCATTGACGGTATGGTTCTGGTCAAAGTAGTCCTTTGCGGCAATCGAACATGCCCGCCATTCGTCGGGATGGTCGATGAGCCAATTCATCTCGCGACGAAGTTCGTGTGGCGAGCCGCCGACACGGCCGAGATTGCGGTCGGCAATCAGATCATCCGGATCAAAAGTCGAAACGACCGGCAGGCTGCGAGCCCACGCCTCGAGCATCGTGTTCGGGAAGCCCTCGAAGTCGCTCGTGCAGATCAGCAGCGTGGCGCTCTCGTAAAATCGAGCGACATTTTCTCGCGACTGAACGCCGTGGAATGTCACATTCGCCGGCAGGGAGTTCCGGGTTTCGAGTTCGAGATGCTTCACGGCATCGCCTTCGCTTCCGCCAATGACGTCGAAGCTCCAATCAGGGGCGGCGTTGGCCAGCTCGAACAGGCGATCGAGTCTCTTCTGCGGGGCAAATCGGGCAATCCAGAGTGCGCGCTTTCCATTCAGGCGCTCACCGACCGAAGTAACCTCCATCGCTTCCAGAGGCCGCTCGGAACAACTGCGGATCAGGAGTGCATTGACGCCAAAATGCTTCTGGAGGAGCTCGGTTTGACGCTTCGTCTGGGCGACGACTGCGTCCGCGCGGCGCAGACCATAGAGATAAAGCGATCGTTCGCGGCGGTTGAGCCGTGCCAGGAGCGACGGCGTACAGTCACGATCGTTGGCGATGGCCGCGATCATTCGGCGGTCATGGCGTCTGCACCAGATCGCGACCTGTCCGGTCTCGACCCCCGCGGTTCGCTGGTAGTAGATCGCCGCGTCAGCGCGTCGCATGGCTGAGTAAAGGCTCGTCCACCTCGGGTGAACGAATCGAACGATCGGCAGGCCCTCGGAGCGACCGCACATCTTGAAGACACGAATTCCGTCGATGTCGATCGCATCCGGCTGGCCGTGGTCGTGGGTGATGAAGCAGATTCGCTTTCCGCGCCGGGCAAGATCGCGGGCGAGGAGCGTCTGCTGAATCTCGGCTCCGCCGATGTGGCGAAGATCATCACGATCAGCCAGGTATCCGTATGCGTTCGGCGCGACGAAGCAGAGGTCGTGTCGATGGGGGAGTGAGACGATCGCCATGTCACGCCTCCCCCGTCTTCGCGACGGCCAGCGGCTCGACAACGCCGCCATCACGATCCGCTGCGACGTCGGATTCATCGTCGTGATGCGGTCGCCCCCGGCCGTTCGAGCCACCGGTCTCAGGTGATCCCGAAGTCCGCCCCAGCAGCGATTCGACTCTTCCGAAGATTCTGCCGCGAAGTGCCGCGGGCATGACGCCGAACCAGTAGATCGGCAGCATGACCATCGTCATCAGCGCGAGGCCAAGCAGGAGTGAGCGGCCCGGAGAATCGGGAATGCTCCATCGTGCGACGTAGAGCGCGGCAAAGCAGGGGATCGAGGCCATGAGCGGCCCCGGCATCGACTCGCGGACGTATCGAATAAAGCTGAGATTGAGCATTCGGCAGGTGTAATAGGGCATCCAGATTCCGTTGCTGAGCGCAAGCGGAACCGAGACGGCGATTGCAGCACCGGTGATGCCCATTTCCATCGGGCCCATGAGAATCACGCCGAGTGCCAGGCTCAGAAGCAGGCTTGCAAGTTCATAGTACGAAATTCGGCCGTGGCGATTGATACCCATCAGAATCGAGTACGCGCCCTGTTGCGGGACGAGCAGCGCATGGCTGATGGTGAAGATTGCGAGGGCGGCCGGCGCGATGTAGTCCGGTCCCATCCACACGGTCATCAGCGGCGTGCCCATGACGAGCAGCAGGGCGATGATCGGCAGCGTGAGATAGAAGCCGTACTTCGTGGTCAGGATCAGGAGCCTTTGAAGCGCCGCATTGTCGCCGCCGGCGTCGAGCGCGCTGCTCTTGGGGATGAAGACCTGTGCGTACTGGGTCATGAATTTCATGGCGTGGCTGACCGGGGCGCGCTGCCGGGCGAAAACGGCCAATGCGGCGGGACCGAGATACGCCGAAACCATCAGGCTGTTGAACTGGTAGGTGCCGCCGCGCGAGAGATTTCGAACGACGGTCTTGCCGCCGAACGCGAGCATCTCCCGTGCGGCCGACCATCGAAAGTGGCGTGGCGAGATGCTGAGCGAGGGGCACAACCGGTGCGCGAGCAGGAGCTTGGAGACATCGCCCGCGAATTCGGCGGCGAGCACCAGCGCGGCGATCGTGACGAGGCCGTAGCCCATGTAGAGCAGGGCGGCGGAGACGACAAGCACGCCGATATCGCGCACACCGCGCATGATGTTGAGCAGGTCGAAGCGCTCGCAGCCGGTGATGACGGCGTTGAAGACGCCTCCGGGCAGTTGCAGTGCGGCGCTGGTGGAAAGCAGCAGCACCACCCAGCGGGCGTCGCGAATGGTGTCGGGCGACGCATCGGTCATGAAGTACGGCACGAAGTAGCAGAACGCGCCGGCCGCGGCGAGGCCGATGGCGCAGCCCATAAAGAGCAGGACGAGCGACGAATTGACCATCTCGTTCATGGACGGCCAGTCGCCGGTGACGCGATGGCGGGCGACGTATCGGCTGACCGCCCCGCGCGTGCCGAGGGCGAGCAGATTGGTATAGAAGACGAGCGTCCAGCCGAGGTCCCAGACGCCGAGCAAATCCCGGCCGAGATGATCACTGATGAGTCGCGGAAGCACGAAGCCCTGAATCAGCACGAACACGTACCAGATCATGTTGGTCAGCGTGTTCGTGAAGAGCGAGGGGCGTCGATCGATGGCCGAAAGGCCGGCGCGCAACCGAGCCGCCTTCGAAACGCCGGGTCTCGATGCGGGCGTTGCTTCGTCATGGTCGGCCTCGTGCTTCATGGGTCGATCAGCTGAATGTGTGCGCCGGCGCTTCAAGCAGCCGTCCCGGCAGACGATTTCGGATCAACTCCGCCTCCGCTTCAAAGCTCTCGGCCGCTTCCAGGACCATTCGCCGCTCGTCGGGCTTCAGGTCCGTCTTCCATTTGTGACTGCGGGATTCGTCGAGCACCTCGGGCACCGCCGCGGGATTCGTCGCTTGAATGCCCGCGAATTCGGCAATCCGCGCCAGTGTCGGTCGCAACTGTGTCACCACATCGGCATAGTTAACCGCCATGTAGCGATCCTGGAGTCCGTGGCGGTCGATCTGGCGAACGATATTTGCATTGATCTTGAGCCAGGACTCGGGGATTCGCTTGAATCCATCGCCCGGGTAATAGCGCGATCGATCGGGGTGCTCCCGCTGGAAGAGCTCTGCGTCGTGATGGCGCGGCGGCGTGAGCGGGGGACGACCCTGCCAGTACTTCTTCAGCCGCACTTTCCAGGGTTCGCGAAACTCGCAGCCCGCGTCGACCGGAACCGTCCACCAGCAGGGGAGCTCATCGTCGTCAGGCCAGTACTGCACGAATCGAACGCCCCACGGGTTGATCCGCGCCCCATCCTGTTCGAGGAAGCGGAGTTTCGTACTCGCGACGACGGCCATTGGTTCCCGAACGATGTGCACGAAGCGGGCGTCGGGAAAGCAGGCATTGACCAGGCCGATCTTGTTGGCGAGGTGAGGATTCTTCGTCACGACGTGCCGGTTGCCGGAGGTTCGGCTCTGAAGTGCGTTGCGAATCTCGTCGCGCATGTCGACGCCGAGTTCGGTGCCGTCGCAACCCTGGCATCGCGTCCCCGTCAGGGCGCTTCCGATGTGAAATCCGCGATTCTGCCAGAACGGACGACATTCGAAATCGCCGTCATCGAGATCGATGCAATTCGGTGAAAATGCGGAGAGCATCCGATGAAGAATGGTCGTCCCGGATCGAATGCAGCCGACGATGAAGACCGGCGGAACCACGGCCGAAGTGACGCCCTCCGGTGTGTGCTTGTGTGAATAACCCATCTTCTCCCCCTTGCCTGTTGCCGCATCGATGGACGACGCGGTACGCCCTTGTGCCAGTTCACCGTTCTTGGGCGAACTGACGAACTCGACATCGCATCGGGTCTTAGCGATACCCGAATCTGCGATTGATCTCGCCCGCCGACTGCTCGAACTCCGCGAGAGTCTCCGGTCCGAGCGACGTGCGCCATTTCTCGTCGAGCCGAACTTCCTGCGTCTCGCGCAGTCGCATGCTGTTGCCAAGAATGTGGTGTTCGACGGCGCCGGGGTCCTCAACCGCGGCCTCCGGCGACACACCTAGAAAATCGAATATCCGCGACGTCTCCTTCTTCACGTTTTCGCAGAGATCCTCGTATCGGACCCGCAGGTACCGATCGGCCGAAGTTCGAGCGGCCACGCGCTCAATCTGATCGTGCGTGCGCCGCCAGTCCTCGACCGCGACTTCGGGCGATAATCGCTTGTTCTTCATCGTTGAATTCAGCACGCCCCGGCCGTCGCGGATCAGGTGAATCACGTGAACGTCGTAATCTCCAGTGGCAATGAGATGCGTCAGCCGAACCGGGTCCTTGGAGCCGTCGAGAAAGATAGAGCCGCCTTGAAGCCCCAGGATCGCCTCCACGGCCGCCCGGTTCACGGCCGCAATGGTCGGCCAGCGTTCGCGACAGACCGGCGAGGCGGCAATGGCGGCCTGCCGAACGGCTTCGAAGACCGGCCCGCGATTCCTCGCCCGCGCGACGCGGTCCGAAAGCGGATGGTCCGGAAAGCGAAAGTCGGTGGGAGGCAATCGAAGGTCAAACGGAAGCCCGCGGCCTTCGACCCGCGCCTGCACTTCGATCCAGAACGGGCAGGCGCGAAGCAGTTCGCCGCAGGAACAGGAGTAGGTCTCCAGGTTGATCGAGCCCCACTTGAGTTCGCCAATGGTGGCGATTTCCGGATGCGCGTTCATCAGGAAGGTGAGGAGCGTGGAACCTGAATAGCTGGGCGATGC
>CALLKH010000324.1 GCA_938008425.1 uncultured Planctomycetaceae bacterium
AACGCCGCCTTCTGTTCGGCCGCATCCTCGAATCGCTCGAGTTCGGGTATCCAGCGGTGTGTCCGGAGTTTGGACATGCGTTGAATCCTATCGTGTTCGTGCCTTGAATGCCTGCCGGGATTCCGTCGACGCATTCAAGTTGAATCAGGTTTTGACGTTCCTGCCCCATCCCGCGACAATCCCGAACCAATGCCTCCAATCGATCCCGACAACCCGCCCGCCAAGCCGAGCGCGGCCGTTCGCGCCGTGGAGACGGTCGGCCATGTCGCGCAGGACCAGGTCGACAAGACCGTCGGTGTCGTGGCATTCATCGGCGGGGCGACGGCGCTCACCGGCCAGACGATTCGCTGGATCTGGCGCGGGCTCTTCAATCGGGAGGCGCGGGTCGGCCGCGAGCATCTCTTCTTCCAGATGGTGCGGGTGGGCATCAAGAGCATTCCGATCGTCGCGCTGGTTGAGATGTTCATCGGGGTGATCCTGTGCCTCCAGCTTGCGCCGACGCTGCGATTCTATGGACAGATCGAGCGGGTGGCGGACATCGTGGCGATTGCGATGTTCCGCGAGCTGGGTCCGCTGCTGGCGGGGATCGTCATCTCGGGTTTCGCCGGCGCGAGCATCGCGGCGGAACTGGGGACGATGGTCGAGGGCGAGGAAATCAAGGCGCTGCGGGCGATCGGGCTCAACCCGGTGCGATTCCTTGTGGTGCCGCGGTTCCTGGCGACGGTGGTCATGCTGGTGATTCTGACGGTGCTGGCGGATGTCATCGGCGTGGCCGGGGGGCTGTTCACTTCGGTGACGGTGCTGGATATTCCGTATGAGACGTACATGAGCTACACGCGATTATCCGTGACCTACAAGGATTTCCTCAGCGGCATCGTGAAGTCGGGGTTCTTCGGCGGCATGATCGCCATGATCGCCTGCTACGAGGGGCTCAACGTTCGCGGCGGGGCGGCGGGCGTGGGGCTCGCGACCACGAATACGGTCGTCAAGTCAATCGTCGCGCTCATCAGCGCGGACGTGGTTTTTACCGCGCTGTTCTACGCGTTCGGAATCTAATCCAGGAGCTGACGATCTCAACACTCGGAGCCGCCCCGTCTCGGGGCGGTGCCTAGCATCCCATTCGGAGCCGCCCCGTCCCCGGGGCGGCGGATATCAAGCCGCATGACCAGTGAGGCAACCTGTTACCAGGGCACGCGCGCAGACACATCTTTCCGGGCTGAGACAGCCCGGCTCTGATCGAGCGCAGAGATTCCTCGTGGTGCACGTTGTCGAGCGTGTTCGGTGACTGACAACCGTCGCGAAACCGGCTGTGTTTTGCTCTACAAGGTCGCCCGCTATTGGGCGAGGAGTGGCTGCTTCTTATTCCCTTCCGGACCGCTGCATTCAGAATGCGCGGTTCGGTCGCCGCTTTCCCCTTGCGACTGATTCAACCATGCTCCTCGACGGATCAGGCGACCATTTCGGAGGCCTGCTCCTTGAAGCGCCGCCGGAGTCGCGCGATCACATCCTTGTGAATCTGGCTGACCCGGGACTCGGACAGATCAAGCACCAGGCCGATCTCCGCCATGGTGAGCCCTTCGGTGTAGTACAGAACGAGAACGAGCCGTTCTTCGCGATTGAGCCCACGCGTGATGTAATCCGTGAGCATCTGCTTCGATATTCGAACCGAGGGGTCGACTGCGTGCGCGTCCTGCACGTCCCAGCCGCCGGGTGAGCCGCGGTGCTGGCCGTCGTCGTCGCTCTGTACGGCCGAGAGGTGCACCTCGTGGCCGAGGCGCGAGAGGCGGGAGAGTTCCGTGTATCGCGGAACGCTCATGCCCATGTCGTCGGCGAGTTCCTTCTCGGTCGGCGGCCGGCCGAGGGCGGAGTCGAGCAATTCCTTGCGCTGCATGCGCTGTTTCTCAAAGCTGCGAACGGTGCGCGACTGGCCGTCGAGGGTTCGGAGCCAGTCCATCAGCACGCCGTGGATGCGCTGCTGGCAGAACGTCTCGAATTTTGCCTTATGACTCGGGTCATAAGCCTGAACCGCCTCGAGGAGTCCGTCGTATCCAGCAGAGCAGATCTCGTCATAGCTGACCTGCGCGGGAAGCTTCTGTGCCAGACGCGCGGCCATCATGTGAACGAGTGGTCTGTAGTGTTCGACAAGTTTGTTACGAAGCAGCACGCCCTGTGACGACAGATACTCCGTCCATAGTGCGGCCACGTCGCGACGCGTGGATTTGG
>CALLKH010000325.1 GCA_938008425.1 uncultured Planctomycetaceae bacterium
ACAAATGGCATTCCCCAGTTTACCCAACTGGGCACTTCTTCCCAGTTCTCGGATGTTTGGCATTGCCCGAGTCGCTCGTGAAATGCAGACGGGAGGCCACGCCATCGAGACGATCCGAATGTCGGCACGATCGCGGGAATGGGTCCGCAGATCCTTATGAATCGGACCTCGGCAACGGCTCCGCGGCTGACTTCGGGGCGGTTCGGGGAATACAATCGGCGTCAATCCTCGTATCACTTCGTGGCGGCTTCGCTGGGGGGCGGGGCGTCACACGACGCATGGATTTGATCCCACACACGATGGGGAGGGGCGTTGTCGATGAATCGAACTGTTTCAATTGGCCTGATCGGCTGTCTGAGCGTCTGGCTCGGCATGGCGGGCGGCGACTGTGATGCCGGCGTGAACCTCGCGCTCCTGCCGGGGCGTGCTGCTCCGGCCATCATCGCGACCGCGCCGGGTTCTGGCAGCGCGCAGCGCACCTTCGAAGTGGATCTGCGACGATATCCCGACGCCGCCTCCATCGCTTGGGAATTCGGCGACGGCGGCAAGATGGCCAGCCTCTCAGTTTCAGGCGGCCGGGTGGTGTCGCATACCTACGGCTCCAACGGAACGTTCGACGTCAAAGTGCACCTGTTCTCCGCGCCGAATGTGGTTGACGCGGAGCCGGCACGGTTGCTCGCCACCGGGTCGCTGCCGGTGGATGTGCTCGGACCCAACGTGGCGCCGGTTCCCGCGTTTTCGATTGAGGACCTTCCGACCTCGGACGAAACGCCCGGCATCGGCAAACGATTCATCGCCTCCGGCAGCCGCGATCCCGACGGGTCGATCGTCGAGTTTCGATGGGACTTCGGCGACGGCGGCCAGGCGATCGGCCAGACCGTCGATCATTTTTATACGGCTGCCGGCCTCTATACTGTGCGCCTGTCGGTCAAAGATGACCGGGATGAACGCCGGTTCATCGAACGAACCATCTTCGTCAACGGCGTTCCCGAGGCTCGATTCCGATTCGAGATCGACGAAGATGACACGCTGCTTGTGCGCTTCAGCGGCTCCCGAAGCAACGACCCGGACGGCGAAATTGTTCGCTACGACTGGGATTTCGGCGATGGCGACACACTCATCGATGGCGGCGTCTCGGTTCAGCATCGCTACGACGCCCCCGGAACCTTCACGGTCCGGCTTGACGTCTTCGACGATCAGGGCGTGACTGATTTTGTGAACGTCGCCGTGACCGTGACGAGCACGGACCCCTTCGTCACGTCCGTCGACGAACGCTATGGTGAGGTCGATACCGAAACCGATGAGATCGGCATCGAGGGTTTGAACTTCAACGACGGCGCGACGGTCAGACTTGAACGCGGCGGCCAGACGATCAACGCGGCGACTGTTCTGTTCAAGAGCACAACCAGCCTCGGTGCGACGTTTGACTTGAACGGGGCGACTCTTGGCGACTACGACATCGTGGTTGTCAATCCTGACACCATGGCGGCCCGTCTGGACGAAGCGTTTCGCGTCGTCACGCCGGATCGCGTCCGCCTCGTGACCTCGTTGGGTGACGTCGTCATTTCACTGGTCAGCGACGCACCGATTACCACGGCCAACTATCTTCAGTATGTGGAGGATCAGTTCTACGACGGCACGATCTTCCATCGCGTCGTTCCCGACTTTGTCGTGCAGGGCGGCGGCTTCCTTCCTGGGATGGTCCAGCCGGACGGCTTGCGGGATCCCATCCAGAATGAGTTCAGCCCCAGTCGCAGCAATCTGCGCGGCACCGTCGCCATGGCCAAGGTCGGCGGCAATCCGGATTCGGCCACGTCGCAGTTCTTCTTCAATCTGAAGGACAACTCCGGCAACCTCGACAATCAGAACGGCGGGTTCACGGTCTTTGCGAACGTCGTTGAGGGGCTTTCGGTTGTCGATGCCATTGCGGCCGTTCCGCTTGACGGCGAAGTGCCCGTTGACGACGTCCTGCTGATCCGCGCCGAGCGGGAATGAGACCGTTCCGGTTTGCGATGGCGGGGCGACTTTCGGCCGGTTCGACGCGCCGGGCATGGGGCCGCCGCGTCCGTGCGGAACTTCGTTCGGATTCGCGGTTTCGCGGGAATTCTGTAGACTGTCTGTTTCACGACTTCGCCGCGAGGCGAACGCCGTGATGGGTGCCGCCGTCATCGGCGCAGCGTGAATGCGCCGAAGTGCACCGCCAGATTGATCGCATGACATCGGACCGCGACAGCCAGTTTCCCACCACCGACGACCAGCTCCTGCTTCGCGCGCGGGCCGGGGACAAGGACGCACTTGAATCTCTGCTGCTTCGGCACGGGCCGGTCATTCGGGAACGGCTGGAGATCAACCCGAAATGGCGGTCCGTTCTCGAACCCAGCGACGTTCTCCAGGTCACCTATCTCGAGGCCTTTCTTCACATCCAGAGTTTCAAGGGCGACGCCAAGTCGTTCGGCGGCTGGCTCCGGCGCGTCGCGGAAAACAACCTGCGTGACGCGATTCAAGCACTGGAGCGCGACAAGCGCCCGCAGCCCGGTGATCGGGTCGGTCCCCCGAGAGACCAGAACGACATCTCCTGGCTTTACGATCTGCTGACCGGCAGCATGGCGACACCATCGTGGCACGCCATGTCGAAGGAGATGCGCGGGGTGCTCGAGGCAGAGGTGAACGCGCTGCCGAGGGACTGGTCGTCGATCGTGCGATCGGTCTTCTTCGACGGCCTGAGCGTTTCGGAAATCGCCGAAAAAATGAACAAGACGCCGGGCGCCGTGCACCTGATGCGAATCCGGGCGGTGGCCAGACTTCGTCAACGGCTGGGTTCGGATTCCCGATTCATCAGTTATCATTGAACATCGGTGACGCGGGGTGACGGTTTCGGCCGACGGTCGACCACATCGCACCCGGCGGACCAGTTTGCAACAATGGCGACTCATCCCGTGACTGGAGACGACGATCGACAGCTGATTGAATCCGTTCGGGTTCAGGTCGAGGAGGCCGAGGCGCGTATCGCCGCGAAGCCGGCCACGATCGGCGACTACCGGATTCTCGAAGTGCTCGGGCACGGTGGCATGGGCGTCGTCTACAAGGCGGAGCAGCCGCATACCCGCCGCGTCGTGGCGCTCAAGGTCCTGCGCTCCAATCTGGTGACCGTCGAGACTTATCGCCGCTTTGAAAAGGAAGTCGTCGTACTGGGGCGGCTGCACCACATCGGCATTGCCCAGATTTTTGAGGGCGGCATGGCCGATTCCGGCGGGGGGCCCCAGCCGTTCTTCGCAATGGAACTCGTCGACGGACTTCCGCTGACGGACTATTGCGAGACCCATCATCTCAACACGGCGGGCCGGCTGGAACTCCTGGCCAAGGTCTGCGACGCGGTGGAGCACGCGCACCAGAACAACGTCATCCATCGCGATCTCAAGCCGAGCAACATCCTCGTCGACCCGACGGGACAGCCCAAGGTTCTCGACTTCGGCGTTGCCCGTGCGACGGATGCGGACATCCAGGCGGTGACGCTTCATACCGAGGCGAAAAAACTGATCGGCACCCTCCCGTACATGAGCCCCGAGCAGATTCGCGGCGATCCGCGCGACGTCGATGCAAGATCGGACGTCTACGCGATGGGAATTCTCGGCTACAGAATGCTGTGCG
>CALLKH010000326.1 GCA_938008425.1 uncultured Planctomycetaceae bacterium
ATATTAACTGTTACGGATTCGCCGATCCGGCATGTTGACGTGACTTGACGGCCCTATGCCCGCCTTCCAAAGACCGGACACATGGCTGGATCAACAGCGAGGTATTCCGATTCGTACACTTCCTTAGTATCCCGCCAGCCGATCGAACACCGCTTTTCCCAGCAAGCCCGTCAATCCGCGCCGCGTGTTCTGCCTTTGGCGGAAATCACGAAGGACGTGTTATCCTGTCTTCTCTGTCAGCGACGGTGTTTCCTCGAGTTCCGATACCCGACCAGGCCCACATCGGTTGGTGGCGGAAACGCCGCGGAACTCCAGAGAAGGTAGTGTCTCACCCAATTTTACGTATTCGAGGACGGTCCTGGCTCGGCGGACCTTTTCGAGGATGCGCTAGGCAAGTGAGGTCCAGACAAATGGCGTGGGTTCGTCGTTGTGGCGTTCGATGGAGT
Organism: uncultured Planctomycetaceae bacterium; assembly: GCA_938008425.1. GTDB lineage: Bacteria > Planctomycetota > Phycisphaerae > UBA1845 > UTPLA1 > JADJRI01. Next base: position 447 of record CALLKH010000326.1, read on the forward strand.
CCTTGATGGCCTGCTTCAACTCCCGGACGCTACGAAATACGCCGCGCCGGATGCGTTTATCGGTGATCTCGCGGAACCAGCGTTCGACGAGAATCAGCCACGAACTGCTCGTGGGCGTGAAATGCAGGTGGAAGCGCGGATGTCGTTTCAACCACGAATTCACTGGTCGTGATTGTGCGTTCTGTAGTTGTCGAGATTCAGATGCAGATCCAGTTCCGGTGGTGTCTGCTTGTCCAGCAGGCGCAGAAACTTCACGAACTTCTGATGCCGGAGCCGCGGCATGCACTGACCGATCAACTTCCCCTCGACCAGCTCCAGCGCCGCGAACAACGTCGTCGTGCCGTGGCGCTTGTAGTCGTGCGTCATGGTGGCATAACGACCCTTCTTCAGCGGCATCCCCGGCTGCGTGCGATCCAATGCCCGAATCTGGCACTTCTCGTCGAAGCAGAAAACCGATGCCCGCGTTGGCGGATTGAGACACAGCCCGACCACGTCGGTCATCTTCTCGATGAAAAGCGGATCGTTGCTGACTTTGAACGTCCGCGACAAGTGTGGCTTGAGACCAGTGGTCTTTCAGACGCGACAAACAATCGGCTTGTCGATATTCAGCGCAGCGGCCAGCGAGCGACAGCTCCTGTTCGTCGCGTTCGGCGGTCGTGACTGTGTCGTTGCTTCAATGATCTTGCGCGCCGCCGCATCGGGCGGCTTCGGCTTGCGTCCGCCGCGCAGCAGGACTTTTTCATTGGCCGACAGTCCGCCCCTGGCGAATCGCTCACGCCATCGCACCACCGCGTTGGGCATGATTCCCAGTTCGGCGGAGATGTCCTTGTTAAACTGGCCGTCGGCCGCCAGCAACACAATCCTGGCGCGCTGTATCAGTCGTGCCGCCGGGCTGCGACCGCGCGCCCATAGGGTCAGCGTCTCCAGTTGCTCATCCGTCGAACTTATCTGTGGAAGGGGCATCAAGGTTCCATCCTTCCTTCGGAGGGTGAAACTCGTCAGCAGGCCGTAAAATTCCCGATTTCGAGACAAAACACCAGACAATTGTTGGCGATGCGTCAGTCTTGCGTCAGTCTGCGGTTGTCCGTGGCGCGGAAGTTCGATCACAGTTGCCTACGAGGTCATTTTTCGGGCTTTGGCGGGGGGTTGTTGTCATCTTCCGCGACGTGGTTGGCTTTGGGTTCGACTGAAAATCCGTGTGTCGCCGGTTCAATTCCGGCTCTGCCCAGTTAACTCGATCAAAGAAGCGGCGGCCTCGATCGAGGGCTGTCCGCATTTCCCGGTCCAACCTGCAAAATGCAACACCCCGCGCGATCGATGATCGACCACGCGGGGTGAAAATCCGCCAGATCTTGTAGCGGGGGAGTGATGCCTTGGCCGTCGCGCGCCGTTCGACGCCGTCCGGCCGCGGAGCCACGCGTTCCGAGCGTCAGGTATTCACCAGCTCCCGCTCTTCCGAATGACTCTGCTCACCGCGCTTGTTGTTGTTGTTGTTGTTGCCGCGTCCCTGCGAAGCCTTCGTCGGGCCCGTTGCGTTCTTCGGCCGGCCCTCGCGGTCCGCGCGGCGGCTTGCGTACGGCTTGAGGCTGTTGATCAGCCCGCGGCACACCTCGACGGCCTCCTCATCGCTCAGATAGAAGAACTCCTCGAACAGCTCGGCGGCGTCGGCGCCCTGATCACAGCCGAATTCCGCGGCAGAGAGTTTGAACAGCTTGCGCGGCGTCCGCTCGCCGAACGTTTCGTTCATGAGTGCGTCAAGTTGATCGCGCGGATTGGTCGCGGGTGGTGTGTTGTTGGCAGGCATCATGCCCCTCCGGGTTGAAAATGATGAGTAGAAGTTTGCGCGGGATCGCAGCAGGACCCCATGCTGATCCAGACCTCGTTCGCCGTGGATTGCCTTTCAAGAAGTACGATACACTCGTGTCGCAGGCAAATATGGCCTGGTTATGGGTATTCGGAACGGTAGCGCCGGGTACCTGCGTCAAGCGGCGCCGCCGACGCCCGGACGAATGGGTGCTGAATTCGGGCTGCAGGTTACGATTCTGCATCTTCCAGGCCGCTTCCCGTCGGTTTTGACGTCGCAACCGGAGACAGCACGGCCTCGCCTGCCGTCGCCTCGGGAATCCCGAGCGATGCATGGGCCCACCGCGACGGCACCCGAATTCCAAGCTGATTGACGGCGATCCCGAGAACCCGGGCGAGCTGCTCCGGAAGGAGCGACTGATCCAGCACGCGGCGGAAGCAGGGCACCGGCGCCTCCGGACCGAATTCGAACCGCGTCAGCGCAGAGAGAATGTCACGACGAATTGTCGTTGCCTCCCTGCGCAGGTCGTCGTCGCGAATGTCGCGGCGCACGCGATCGTGCACCGCCGCCGCCCCGGCGCTTGCACGGCTGCGGATCGTGTCGGTCGTCAGCGTCTGCCCGAGCCACGCCTTGCTGATCTCGCGATCGAAATAGAGGCACAGGTTTTCGTAGAGATTCACCTCGCCCGGCTGCCGCGTCTGCTTGATTTCGAGCTCGACCGCCTTCGAGAAGATGCCGGTGGCATCCGCGCCGAGCTGGCGAAGCATGTCGAGCATCTCCCGCTTCTCGGCCGCGGTCGCACTGGGATGATACCGGGCGATTCGCACCGGCATGCCGAACACCTCGGCGAAGATGAGCCAGTCCTTGATGGCGAAGTGCTTGCCGAGGTACGCCATGGCCGTGGCACGAAGCAGCCCGCCGCGCAGGGCGACGCCGCTCGCGGCATGCGGCGTGTGGATGGCGAATTTGTAGGGCGGCGGAGCGATGCCTTCGTGATCGGATTCCCTCGTCAGAATCCGCAGCTCGCCCTCGCGGTCGAAGACGATTCTGCCAAAGTCGATGGGAATCAACTCGGCCGCGCGGAGGCCGCTTCCCGTGGCCGCACCGGCTCCGCACGCTGAGACAAGCCTCATTCGCTGAGAGTTGCCAGCACAGGCGTTCAATAAACCCACGCAAAGGGCAAGCGCGGAACTGCCATCGATCGCGGCATCGAGTGGGGACCAGGCGGGTTCCAATCGCCCAGCGTCGGGCTGGTTCATCCGCCGACGAGCAGGTCAACAAAGGCCTGAATGTCGGCGCCGTCCACGAGTTCATCACCCGTCAGGTCGCCGTTTTCGATGCATGCGTAGAATTCGGAATACAATTCGGGATCCAGCAGCGCCATCTCCATCGCCGGCAC
>CALLKH010000327.1 GCA_938008425.1 uncultured Planctomycetaceae bacterium
ACATCGCCAGCCGTTCGCGCGCCGTCGCGAGGTTCACGTCATCCCGATCCAGCCCGATCAGACTCAGCGCCGGGCACCGCTCCAGCAGCATCGCCGCGTGACCTCCCAGACCGAGGGTGCAATCGACGACCACCCGACGACCGTCACCGAGAAACTCCGTGACCGCGTCAGGCAACACCGGAAGGTGGCCGCCGGCGTCGGTCGGCGACGTATCGCCATCGTGTTCCTCGAAATCCCCGCTCATGCTCGACTCATCGCCCCTTTCACCGAAAATCACGATTTTCAGCCCTATCCGTCAACCCGACCGGCCGACTCTGCCGATGAAAAGAACTCCGCAATCTTTGCCGCGCCGGGCGGAATATGCGCGGTGGGCGGCGCTCGCCACAGCCGCCCTCATTCCGTTTCCGCTGCGAATCCCGTGTCCGAAGTGCAGCGGCAGTGGTATGATCCTGCGGTCCTTCGGTCCTGCTCATTTGCATGGAGGCAAATGATGATCCAGCTTGACAGCCGTCCTTCGGGATGCAGCACGACCATCACGATCACCGCCGCGGCCCTGCTGGGGCTCGGCGTCGTCATGGTTTTTTCGGCCAGCGCGAGCCTCACGTCAACACCGATCACGCAGGACGTCTTGAAGAATTCGTCGGTTCGACAGGCCATGTTCACCGTGGTCGCTCTCGTCGCCCTGCTGATGGTCGGCCTGTGCCCTTTTCACTCCTGGCGCATCCGGGAGAACTCAAAATGGCAGCCGACCGTGCTCCTACTGCTGTTCACCCTTGCACTGCTCGTGATCGTTCTCGTGCCCGGCATCGGTGAATCGCGCAAGGGCGCCCAGCGATGGCTGCCGCTCGGACCGTCCGCACTCGGACTCGGGTTTCAGCCGTCGGAGATCGCCAAGGTCTCCGTGGTTGTCTTTCTCGCCGCCTACTGCGCCTGGCTCGGCGATCGGCTTCGAGCCTTCTGGAAGGGCTATTTGCCTGCGATCGCCATTCTAGGCGTCAGCGTTGCGCTGGTCGGCATCGAAGATTTCGGCACGGCCGCATTGATCGGCATCGTCGGATTCGGCATCATGCTCGCCTCGGGCGCCAAACTCTGGCACATGATCCTGACCAGTCTTCCGGCCGTCGCGGGCGCCGTGTATCTCGTGATCGATAAGCCCTATCGCGTTCAGCGCGTCATGTCGTTTCTCGATCCGGAAGCCGATCCGCAGGGCGCCGGCTACCACCAGATTCAATCCCTGATCACCATCGCGTCGGGGAACTGGTGGGGAATGGGGCTGGGCAAAGGCGTCCAGAAGTACGGCTACCTACCTGAGGGCCGAACGGATTTCATCTTTTCGGTCATCTGCGAGGAACTCGGCATCATCGGGGGAATCGCGGTGATCGCCCTCTTCGCCATATTGCTCTGGCAGGGCAAGCGAGCCATGGAGGCCGCCCCGAGCGAGTTCGGCCGGCTCTTGGCCCTCGGCGCAACCCTGACCATCGGCTTTCAGGCGGCCATGAACATCGCCGTCGTCACGGTCTCCGTCCCGACGAAGGGAATCGGACTTCCGTTTGTCTCGGCAGGTGGGACAGGCGTCATCTTTTTCAGTATTCTAGTGGGGATGTTGGTGAACGTGGCGCGCCATCGAAGGGTTGAGCCGGAGCCGAATCCAAAGACTGTTTCCGCACCACCCGGATCGAACAAGCGCGACACCGCCGAAGAAACCACCGAGGCGCCAATGCATGCATCGGGCATGCTTCCCGCCTGACGGGCCGCGCGGCCGACTCCAGGGAATACATGACTGAAAACAAGCCTCTCCTCGTCATCGCCGGCGGCGGAACCGGCGGCCACCTGTATCCAGGCCTCGCCGTCGCAGAGACGCTTCAGCAGATGCGGCCTGAGTTCGATGTCGTCGTCTACGGGACGACGCGCCCGATCGACCGTAAACTCACCGAACACCGGAACATTCCGCTCGTCGCCCAGACGGTCCAGCCGATTCCGCGAAAGATCGGACAGTTCTGGCCCTTTCTGAAAGGCTGGTTCAAGTCGGTCAAGCAGGCCAAGGTCAACTTCAAGGAACGTCCACCGGCCATCGTGCTCGGGCTTGGCGGTTACGCGGCGGGTCCGCCGCTGACAGCCGCCTTGAGCCTCAGGATCCCCACCGCCATCTTCAATCCGGATGCCGTGCCCGGTGTCGCCAATCGAAGATACGCTCCCAAGGTCAACCGTGTGTTCGTCCAATGGCGGGACACGCTCGATCGCTTCAATCGCGCGCCTCACGTGAGCTGTACCGGATGCCCGATTCGCTCGGATTTCTTCAAGGCAACCCGGGACCATGGAATTAAGGCGCTAAAGCTCGATCCGGCCAAAAAGACGTTGCTGATCACCGGAGCTTCGCAAGGCGCGTGGTCGATCAACGCCTCGGTCGTCGAACTGGCCGATCTCTGGCGAGAAATGTCTGACTGGCAGATCGTCCACCTGACCGGATCGGCCGACCTCACCATGTGCCGGGAGAAGTACAAGGAAGCGAAGGTGAATGCCGTCACGCTCGCGTTCACCGAACAGATGCCGCTCTGTATGGCGGCGAGCGATCTGATCCTCTCGCGCGCCGGTGCATCCACGCTCGCCGAGATCACGGGTGTGGGTCGGCCGTCGGTGCTGATGCCTTATCCGTTTGACAAGAAGAAACACCAACTCGCCAATGCCCGGGTGCTTTCGGAGGCCCGCGCCGCGGTCATCGTCGAAGACGCCAATAACCCCGCCGCCAACGCCAAGCTGCTCCGCAAGGAACTGGGCGACCTGATGAAATCCGAACATCGCCGACGCACAATGAGCGAAATCGCCGGATCGCTCGGTCGCAACGACGCAGCCCTGAAGATCGCTCAGGAACTGCTCGAAACGGCCGGTCTCGATCATCCAGCCTGACGCGACCGACCGGTCCCATGAATTCACAGCCGAGTGGATCAGCGCCATGCATCACGGCCGAGAATCCGCGCGATTGGACGGCGTCCGGCGCGCTCGCGCGATCGTCTCAAGAAAAGGTTTCACCGCTCCCGATACTCACACGGGCGCGCCGCGAAATCAGCACTGGCAGCGGCCGTCAAGGTCGCCGGCCGCCTAAGGAAAACACAGCGCCCGGAGCAAGTTCGCAAGCCCGGAACCTCTTGCGAATTCGGAACGTAAACGAGTAGGATGACACCCGCGATCGTGCGGTGGATCGTCCTGGGAAAAAAGCTTCATCATCAGGCCACCCCTCGTAACGGCGACGCCTTCCGCGAAGGACCACAACGGAAGGCCATTCATCACGCGGCCAACGGGGGCGCCGACCAGGCTTCACACGGAGGTGAGCCACGCATGTCATCCCGAACCTTCTCAAAAACAACCGCCGCAATTCCAACCACCACCATCGGACGAACCGCCTTCGGCCATCGCCCGCGACACCTTCAGCACTGGTCGAGCCCGTTCGCCGCGAAGCGAATCCATCTCATCGGCGTCGGCGGCTGCGGCATGACAAGCCTCGGCGGCGTACTGCTGCGATGCGGCGCCATCGTCAGCGGCTCGGACCTCGTCGAATTCAAGGCGGCCGCGCGGCTCCAGGAACTCGGCGCGACGATCACGATCGGCCAGGCGCCGCTGAACATCCAGTCGGACTGCGACATGGTCGTCTATTCCGCCGCGGTGAAGGAAGACAACCCGGAGCTTCTCGAAGCGCGACGGCACGGCATCAAGTGCCTCAAGTATTCCGAGATGCTCGGCCAGGTCATGAAGCTTCGCACCGGCATCGCCATTTCCGGCACGCACGGCAAGAGCACGACGACCGCCCTTGTTTCGTTCATCCTCAAGCAGGCCAAGGCCGATCCGACGTTCGTCGTCGGCGCCAATGTCCGCCAGCTCGACGGCAGTTCGGGCGTGGGTGATGGCGACGCGTTCGTCGTCGAGGCGTGCGAATTCGACCGGTCGTTCCTCAATCTCCATCCGAAATTCACGGCGATCCTGAACATCGAAGAAGATCACCTCGACTGCTTCGACGGCATCGAATCGATCACCGAGGCCTTCCGATCGTTCGCCTCGCTCGTTCCGCCCGACGGCGCGATCATCGCCAATGGCGAGGATCGCGTGGTCATGGATGCCGTCTCCACGTCGCGGGCCGAAGTGGAAACCTTCGGCGAGTCCGAGGGCGTCACCTGGCGGGCGGTGAACGTCGAGCACGTTCTGGGCTGTTACCAGTTCGATGTGCTAAAGAACGGTGAGCACTTCATCCGGGCGAACATGGCGAGCCTGCCCGGCCGACACCAGATTTACAACGGCCTCGCCGCGATCGCACTCACCCACCACGCCGGCATTAGCCCGCAGGCGATTGAAGACGCCCTGCCGCTGTTCTGCGGCGCAGAGCGACGCATGACCAAGCGCGGCGAAGTCGGCGGGATTCTGCTGATCGACGACTACGGCCATCACCCGACCGAGATTCAGGTCACCCTTCGCGCCGTTCGCGAGCACTACCCCGAGCGCCGCTTCTGGGTGATTTTCCAGCCGCATCAGCATTCACGCACCCGGTTCCTGCTCAACGACTTCGCCCGAAGCTTCGGGCTGGCGGATCATCTGCTGGTGCCGGACATTTACTTCGTGCGCGACTCCGAGGCGATGCGCGACGCCGTGTCGAGCGCCCATCTGGTCGAGCGCGTCCGCGCCAACGGCGGCGACGCCCTCTACCTGCCGAAGCATGAGCAAATTGTGACGCACGTTCTTGAGCACGCCCGCCCGGGTGACATCGTATTGACCATGGGCGCGGGCGACGTCTGGAAGATCGCGGATGAACTTGTTCAACGACTTGCCTGAGGGAATCTGCCGGCGGAATGTTCCGCTTGCCCCGCTGACCTGGTTTCAGCTGGGCGGGCCCGCGGATTACCTCATTCATCCCGAGTCCGAGTCCCAACTCGCTCTCATCGTCTCGCGCTGCCGCGAATCCGGCACGCCGCTTCATGTCCTGGGCTTCGGGGCGAACCTGCTCGTCGCTGACGAGGGCGTTCGCGGCGTCGTTGTTCGACTGACCACGGGGCCCTTCGTCGATCTTCGATTCGACGGCCATCACGCCTTCGCCGGCGGCGGCTATGACATGACGCGGCTGGTGAAGTCCTGCGTGAAGCGCGGCCTTGCGGGCATCGAGCAACTGGCCGGCATCCCGGGAACCGTCGGCGGCGGGATCACCATGAACTGCGGCGGGCGTTACGGCGACATCTCGTCGGCGATCGTCGCTGTACGAATGCTCGCTCCCGATGGAACGATCCACGAGCGCCCCCACGCCGATCTGGAGTTCGGCTACCGAAAATCGACCGTCGGAAACCACATTGTTCTCGGCGCCAAGTTCAACCTGGCCGAGACCGATCCTGAGGCCCTGAACGCTCGGTTTCGTGAAATCTGGGATTACAAGCAGGCCACGCAGCCGGCGCTCGGCGCTCCCAGCGCCGGATGCATCTTTCGCAATCCGACGGGCCACTCGGCCGGGCAGCTCATCGATCGCGCCGGGCTCAAGGGTTTCAGGATCGGCAGCGCGTTTGTCTCGGATCGCCACGCAAACTTCGCCATGGCTGACCGGGGCGGGCGGGCCGCCGACGTTCGCCGACTCATCGACACCATCATCGAACGCGTGGCTGAACACTCCGGTATCCGTCTGGAACCGGAAGTCAAGATTTGGTAGTCTCCGCTCGTCGCGCAGGCGGCGCGATCGGGTCGCCGCTAGAGAGCGAAACGCTCTTTCGGCTCGCTAGACAGGAGGTCGCCGGTGGCCAGCACGAAACAGATCTTCAAGAACATCTTCAAGCGACAAACTGAAAAAAAGCTGATCGTCACGGTCCTTGCCGGCGGTCCAAGCGGCGAGCGCGAGGTCAGCCTCCAGAGCGGCGGCAACGTCGCTGCGGCGCTGGAAAAACTCGGCTACACGGTTCATCTCGAAGACATCAATCCTGAAAACCTGACGGCCCTGGCCCGCGACGTCGACTGCGTGTTCGTCGCACTGCACGGCCGGTTTGGCGAAGACGGCGAGGTGCAGCGCATCCTCGATAAGCGGGGACTCGCCTACTGCGGTTCCGGCCCGGAAGCGTGCGAGATCGCCATGGATAAGCCGGCGGCCAAGCGGCGGTTCATCGAAGCCGGCCTGCCGACCCCCCGCTTCCAGGTGGCGACTCAGGACAATCTTCGAGAGGCGATGGCCGCATGGAGCCTGCCGGTCGTGGTCAAGCCGTCGAAGGAAGGCAGCAGCCTGTGCTGCTATATCGTGCGCGACTTCAGCCAGCTCAGGCCGGCCCTGGAGATCGTCATTGAGAAGTATGGCGACGCCCTGATCGAGGAGTACATCCCCGGCATGGAGGTCACCGTGGGCATACTCGGCGAGGACACGCTGCCGCCCATTGAGATCCGTACGCGCCGCGATTTCTATGATTACAACGCCAAATATGTCGATGAAGATACCGAGTATTTGTTCGAAATGGACCTTCCGGAGCCGCTTCTCGCGCAAATTCGGCAGATGAGTCTGAGTGCGCACAAGGCTCTGGGCTGCCGCGATTTCAGCCGCGTCGATTGGCGGGTGAATCCGGAAGATGGAAAAGCGTATCTGCTGGAAGTGAACGTCATTCCCGGCATGACGTCGCATTCGCTCGTGCCCAAGGCAGCCGCCAAAATGGGCTACGACATGCCGACGCTGTGCCGAATGATCGTCGATATGGCGATCAAGCGACGTTACGCCGGCGAATAACCACGGCCCCGGGGGGCCGGTCTAATCTTGGCAAGAAAAAGCACCAAAG
>CALLKH010000328.1 GCA_938008425.1 uncultured Planctomycetaceae bacterium
CCCGCCGGCCGCCGACATTTCTTGAATGCGATCAACAAACGCCCGCACCTCATCATCCGGCGGCGGCTCGCCGTGAACCCGCATCCACAGCGACTGAATCACGATCGGCCGCGCCCGGGCCGTCTCCAGGATGTTCGTGAGCACATGCGAGAGCGGGTAGTTCGGCCGGTTCACCACCTCATAGTAGGCCTGCGTGCCCGCGTCGAGCTTCGCCCAGATTTCGCCGTTGTTCTCGTCCATGATCCGCAGGCCCGCCGCCACCTTCAGGCGTGTCAGGTAGCAGGCATCCGTGATGAGAACGATTTTCGCGTCGGCGAGGCTCCGTTCCCGCTTCAGATCGGCCGCAAGGCGAACAGCCTCGTCAAACTCCGGGTACGTCGTCGGCTCGCCGTCACCGCTGAAGGCGATGTCGCGCACCACGCGCTCCTCGGGCGGCAGGGCGGTGAACGGCGCCTCGTCAAAGAGCGCGCCGCTCAGGGCCGCGTCGAGAATGGCGGAGAGCTCGAACCGAACGACATCAAGATCGACCTTTCGCACCGTCGGCGGGACGGTTCGATCGACTTGGCAGTAGATGCAGTCGAAGTTGCACGCCTTGTCCGGGTTGAGATTCACGCCGATGGAGAGGCCCTTGCTGCGGCGCGAGATGACCGGATAGCAGAATGAGTAATCCCGCCAGTGGCGATTGTGATCGGCCCAGGCCTGGTGAAGCTGAATGATCCGCGGGTCGTCCATATCGCCTGATTGTAGCGGAAGAACGCCGCGCGGCCCCGGACCCGGGAGCTGCAATTCGCTTGACCGGCCCGCGTCTATCGATCGAGCTTCGCCTGCAGCCCCGCCCGAATCGCCGGCCACTCGTCGTCGGTGATGCTGTAATAGACCGAGTCTCGATAGCTGCCGTCCGGCCGGATCATGTGCCGCCGCAGCACGCCCTCGCGCTGCGCGCCGAGCCGTTCGATGGCGGCCTGGGATTGCAGATTCAAGTGGTCCGTCTTGAGCTGCACGCGAATCGCGCCGAGCGCTTCGAAGGCGTGCGAGAGCAGCAGAAGTTTGCACTCGGTGTTCAGCGCGGTGCGCTGGAATTCCGGGTTGATCCACGTCCAGCCGATCTCGAGCCCCCGATGTTCGCGACGAATCTCCAGGTATCGCGTCGAGCCGACCGCACGGCCGGTGGGGCGGTGAACGATGGCAAAAGGGATTTCATTGCCGCCCTTCGCCCGGCTCACGGCATCGGCGATCCAGGCGCGGGCGTCGTCGAGATCGGCGAACCCGGCCTTGGGCATGTAACGCCAGACAGCCTTATCGCGGCCGGCCTCGAAGAGGTCCGCCGAGTGCTTTGGGTCGAGCGGTTCGATGCGCGCGACGACGCCCTCGAGAGTCAACGGTCTCGGATCGAACTCAATGCGTTCCCGTCCTAACATGTCGGCGCTGGCCTTTCAACTGTGGCTGTTGCCGGCTTTTTTCGAACCGACATAGAACAAGAGCGCCGCAAGAATACCGAACGGAATCAGCGTGGTTCCCGGCAAGTCGGCGAAGTTTGATGGTGCGCCGAGCAAAGTGAAGAATTTACTGACGGCTTGATTCCCGCTGTTCAGGAAGCTCTTCGTCAGCCCGCCGAGACCGAGGAACGCCACGATGATGCCGGCGATCGTTCCGCCCGCGATGTATCCCGACGAGAGCAGTACGCCCGGGCTCAGATCGGACTCGGCTGCGCTGCGTTTCGCCAGCTTGTCACAAAACCACCGGATGACGCCGCCGATGAAGATCGGCATCGACGCCGAAAGCGGCAGGTAGACGCCGACCGCAAACGGCAATGATGGCACGCCCGCCAGTTCGAGCACAATGGCCAGCGACACGCCGAGCAGCACCAGCGACCACGGCAGCTTCTGCGTCAGAATGCCGTCGACGATGAACGACATGAGCGTCGCCTTCGGTGCGTTGAACTTGGAGACGCGTTCGCCGTTGTCGGTTTCGGTGATTCGACCGTTAATTCCCGGGTCGACGATGTAACAGATCTTGCCCTGATCGTTGACGAGGTACTTCCCCTGCGGGATGCCCTGTTCATTCTCAAGCCTGGCCTGAAACACGCCATACTCGGCGGTGTCGGTTTGGGAATAGGTGCCGCCGGGACGCTCCCGTCCATTCAGGCTGCCCTGATCCACGGTAACGTTCGGCAGGTTTTTCGTGGAATACACCGTCGCGGAATCATTGAGAACGAGAAGCGTGCCGCCGATGACGAGTGCGGACGTCAGCGCCCCGACAAGGATGGCCACCTGCTGATTGCGCGGCGTTGCGCCGACGTGGTAGCCTGTCTTTAAGCACTGGGCAACGGTTCCGCCGTTCGAACACGCGATGCAGACGATGGCCGCGATCGACAGCGCCGCGACGCGGTAGTACTCACCCGTCCACCCCACTGTGACAAAGATCAAGCAGGTCAACAACAGCGTCGCCACCGTCATGCCGGAGATCGGGTTCGATGATGAGCCGATCTCTCCGGTCAGTCGCGCCGAAACGGTGACGAACAGGAACCCGAACATCACGATCAGAACGGCGCTGAGCCATCCGATCTGAAGAACGGGCGCCAACTTGATCGCAAGTACCAGCGCGAGCGTACCGAAGATTACTACGCGCATGGAAATGTCGCGATCGAGTCTTCCCTTCGTCGATTGCACTTCCCGGTAGGGCGAGGCCGCGCGGGAACGGTTGGCTGCGAGATCGCTGAATCCGGCGCGGACCGAATGGATAATCGTCGGCATCGACTGGATCATGCTGATGATGCCGCCGGTCGCGACGGCGCCGGCGCCGATGTAGAGCACATAGTCGTGCCACAAATCCTCAAGCGGCATGTTGCGAATCAGCTCTTTAGCCGGATAGAGGGGTTCGTTGAGCCCGTCGCCGAAGAGTTTGATCATCGGCATGAGCACCCACGAAGCCAGAATGCCTCCACCCACCATGATGCACGAGATGCGGGGACCGATGACATATCCCACGCCGAGCAGCGCCGGGGATGCCTCCAGTGCCACGGCCGCTCCCTTGAACTCAAAGGCGGTGCTGCCGTCAGCTCTCATGAATTTGAGCAAGCGGGACGGCTCCTTCAGCCACAACCGGAAGCCGTCCATAAAAAACTGGTAGGCAAATGCAAGACCGAATCCACCAAAGACCTTGGCGGCCGACGAGCCGCCTTTTTCCCCGACAATGAGCACGTCCGCGCACGCCACACCTTCTGGATAGATGAGCTTGCCGTGCTGCTTGACGATAAATACGCGGCGCAGCGGAATCATCATCAGCACGCCGAGCAAGCCGCCGAGCACCGCGACGAGCATCACGCGAACCAGTTCAAGGTCGTAGCCGAGGATGAGCAGCGCCGGCATTGTGACGCCCACGCCGAACGCGATTGACTCCCCGGCGGAACCTGTCGTCTGAACGATGTTGTTTTCAAGAATGGTCGCATTGCGGCCGAAGAGCGGCGTGAAGAGCCGAAAGAGCGTGATGCTCAGAACAGCGATCGGAATCGACGCCGAGACGGTCATGCCCACCTGTAAGACGAGGTAGAGCGACGAAGCGCCGAAGATGACGCCGAGTATCGCGCCGACGATCACCGGCGCGATCGTCAGCTCCGGCATGAGCGTATCTTCAGAAACGTACGGTTTGTGCTCGGGTGTGCCGGCATTGCCTCCGGCGGACGCTTCGTGGGCCATGACAAGGCTCCGTTGGATTGATCGACTTGGCTCGCTGGTAGGCGTCGGCCGGCCAACAGCCTTGCGGGATTCCGACGCAGGGCGGGATTGTACCGACGGGGCGTTCGATTCTGCCAGTGCGAAATCGCGGCATGACGCGCCTCAATTGCCAACCCGCGCGCGATGGCCATAATAGTGCCAACGTCGGATTTCGCTCGCTCGCCCGCCGCGACGGGTCATCCCGCATGGAGCTGTCATGTCCAAACGCCGTTTTCTGGTCACGGGCGCGCTGCCCTATTCCAACAACCGCCTGCATGTCGGCCACATCACCGGTGCGTACCTGCCGGCCGACATCTTCGTGCGCTACCTGCGATCAAACGGCGACGATGTTCGATTCATCTGCGGCAGCGACGACAACGGCGTGGCGATCGAAATCTCGGCCATGAAGGAGAACACCACGCCGGCGGAACTGTCGACGCGCTATCACAATTTGCAAAAGGAAGCGTTCAAGGGCCTCGGGATTCACTTCGACATCTATGGCGGAACCCACCAGCCCGACTACGTCGAGCTGCACAACAAACTCAGCCAGGATTTCTTCAAGCGCATCCACGACAACGGCCACTTCGTGAAGCGGACGACTGAACAGCTTTTCGATCCCAAGGCGAACAAGTTCCTGCCGGATCGGTACGTCAAGGGAACCTGCTATCACAAGAATGAACAGGGCACGATCTGCGGCAGTTCCGACGCGACCGGCGATCAGTGCGAACAGTGCGGCAACTCGATCGATCCGCTGCTGCTGGTCGAACCGAAGAGCGTCATCACCGGCGCCACACCCGAGCGGCGCAAGACCACGCACTGGTATCTTCAACTGGGCAAGTTCCAGGGCATGCTGGCCGACTGGTTCAGCCTGTCGTCGCTCGACTGGCGGCCGATTGTGACCAATTTCTCGCTCGGCGCGATCAAGAAGGGTTTGCCCGAACGGGCGATGACGCGCGACCTGTCGTGGGGTGTGCCGGTACCACTCGATGATCCCGATGCCGCCGGTAAGGTGCTCTACGTCTGGTTTGACGCGCCGATCGGCTATGCCAGCTTCACGGCCGCGCTGTGCCAGAAGTCCGCCGGCAACTGGGAAGCCTATAAGGACTGGTGGCAGGATCCCGATTGCAAGATCATTCACTTCATCGGCGAGGACAACATCGTCTTTCACGCCCTCATCTGGCCCGCCATGCTCCTCGGCACGCAGTACACCGCCGAGGAAATCGAGAAGCGCGGCAGCGCCTACGCCGCGCCGAAAGAGAAGGGGCACTACCAGCTTCCGTCCAATGTCGTGGCCAACGCGTTCCTGAACATCAAGTTCCCCGGCAAGGAAGAGGAAAAGATCAGCAAGAGCCGCGGGACGGCCGTCTGGATCGACGAGTATCTCAAGTACCTCGATCCGGATCCGCTGCGCTATTACCTCACGTCGAACGCCCCCGAAAACCAGCGAACGGTCTGGAGCTTTGACGATTTCGTCACCAAGAACAACAAGGAGCTGATCGGCTCGATCGGCAATTTCGTCAACCGGTGGCAGAAGTTTGTCACCGAGGACTTCGGCCGCAAGGTGCCGTCGGACGCGAAGGCGGGCGAACTGGAGAGGACGCTCCTCGCCCGCGTTCGGGCCGTGCCGGGCGAGGTTGGCGAAGAGATCGAGGCGATGCGGTTTAAGTCGGCGCTGTCGAAGATTCGCGAAACGTTCGACGAGTGCAACCGCTATTTCGACGCGAGCCAGCCCTGGATCACGCGGAAGAACGATCTGGAGCAGTGCGCGGCCACGGTGAACACATGCATTCAGGCCGTTCGAACGCTCGGCGTGCTGCTGGAGCCGTTCGTGCCGTTTGGAGCCGACAAAATACGCGAGATGCTCAACCTGCCGCGCGAGGCGTGGACCTGGCCGCGGGCGACCGAGCCGCTGCCGGTGGGGCACGCGCTGGGCCCCGTGCCCGAGGTGCTCTTCCGCCGGATTGAATTGAAGGACTTCGACGTTTCGGCGAGTTAATCAGCGTCCGCGCGGCGAGTCCTCCCTGACGCGCTTCTTCGCTCTTGATTTCTTCGCATCGCTCGTGTCCATTTGCTTGCGCAGCCAGGTCGACATGGCTTTCAGCGCCTTTGGCGAGAAAGTCTCCTCGATGGATGAATATTCCCCCGGAAGGCCGGACGTGGCACGCTGGAACAGGTGATTCAGCCCCGGCAGCTTGCGGATTGAAACCGATTTGTTCCCCGCCTCCTCAAGCGCCGCGCGAAGGGCCGGCAGGTTGTCATCCGGAAGCACCTGCGTATCCAGCGATCCGTTCATGGCCAGCACGGGACAAGTCACCTGTTTGAGTGCGGTGCGCGGATCGTACGCGATAAAGAACTTCATCCACGGATTCGACTCGGACCTGAAGGCCTGATCCGTCGCCTCATCGATTTGGTTCTTCTTCGGCTTTTGCCCGCTTGCCTCAAGCTGAGCCTCAACCAGTTCGCGAAGTGCCGCCCGGATTTCATCCTCCGGCGCGCCCTCGGTGAAGAGCTTCATCCATTTCGCCTGGGCCTTCAGCTGCCGATCGACGTTCTCCTTCGGAATTCCCGCCGCCAGGCTGATGCGCTCCAGCTGTCTAGAAAGAATATCCCGGCCCGGCAGCGCGGTGCCCGCCAGTAAAACGATGCACGCGATGTCCCGATCCTCGGCCGCAATCATCGGAGCAATCATGCCGCCTTCGCTGTGGCCGATCAGGCCGATCCGCTTCGGGTCGATCTCCTTTCGTTTTCGAAGAAAGTCGACCGCCGCCCTCGCGTCGTCCGCCAGGTTCTCCGAAGTGCTCGCCAGGAGTTTGTCCATCGGCAGCTTCGATCCACCCGCTCCGCGATCGTCATAACGCAAGGTCGCAATGCCCCGGCGGGCGAGGTGATCCGCGATCACGAGGAACGGCTTGTGGCCGAACAGGGTCTCATCCCGATCCTGCGTGCCGCTGCCGGTGATCATCACCAGTGCGGGGAAGGGGCCCTTGCCCTTCGGCATCGCCAGCGTGCCGGCAAGTGAAAAGTCCTCTTTGTCGTTCCGAAAGGTGACGTCCTCGGTCGGGTAGGGGAACGGCGGCTTCGGGGTCTGCGGCCGCTTCGGACCGACGTCGGCCGACTCCGCCTCGGTGATCCTCTCGGCCGAGACCTCGAACGACTGGCCGTGCTGGTCCATGTTGCCGTCTGCCCGCCGTGCCTCATCAAGCAGTTTGAGATTGAAAACGGCGGGCGCGCCGACCGGCAGGGTGAATTTCATGTGCGCAGAGTCAACACCAACGTCGGAGAGTGCCAGATCCTTCGCACCCTGTGCCGGGATGTCGATGGTTCCGGACCAGCTTTCGTCCGCGGCCTGCTTAAGCCGAACCACGAAGTCGAGCGGCATCCCGGGCACTTTGATCGTGCCTTTCCAGACCTGGGACTTGTCGCCGGCCGGAGATTCGGTGTCATTGGTCGCCCTTAGTCCCGCTCCGCTGTTCAGCGACGCGCAGACGAGGGCGGTCAGAAAGAAGAATGCGTGACGACGTCGGCCGGTCATGGATACCCCTCGCTTCAAAGAACTTTGAGACTCAACTCCCCGTACACACTTCATCGCCTTTTGACGACGGACTTTTCGCAGGGCCCGGCGACGCGGCGGCCGAAAGGCGACGGGAGGGATTTGCAATCGTAACGTTATTCAGTGGTTGGTGGGTGGTTCGAGGGTTGGGACAGACGCTTCCCGACGAAGCCGGCCGCCAATTCGTCAGATCGAACCCGGCTGGATGATTCCCGGCCGGCTTCGGCGTAACGTTATGTTAGTAATCAAGTTAGGGTTATTTACCTGCCTTGACAGATTTTGCGTCCTCCACTAAATTGCCTGATTCGGCAATAGCGCCGGTGCGCAAGCGCGGGTCGGTTTGCCGGTTCCCGTTGTGGGGACGGTTTTCATGGCAGAATCGCGACTTCATGAAGTCGCGACTGTTGTCTTAGATTTCACAGGTGGCTCAATGGTACCGGCACGTCGATCTTCCAGTTCCATGACGCGAAAGCGGCGTTC
>CALLKH010000329.1 GCA_938008425.1 uncultured Planctomycetaceae bacterium
TTCCGCATCCGCACACACCGGGCATGATCTTCGTGGGGTCATTCGGACAGCCGTCGTTGCAGTCGAGCGTGCCGTCGTTATCCGTGTCGATGTCGGGGTTGCCGCAACCGCACATCCCCGGTTCGGTCTTGGCCGGGTCGTTCGGGCAGTTGTCGAATGCATCCACGAGCCCATCACCGTCACTGTCGTCGCATATGTCACCCGCGACATCGCCATCACTGTCGGTCTGGTCGGTGTTGCCAACGAACGGACAATTGTCGTTGGCGTCGGCCACGCCGTCGAAGTCGGCGTCGTTGTCAAAGATCAGGAATATGGGTCTGTCCAGCCCGCCGACGAGGGTCGTGACGAAGTTGTCGATGAACGCACCGGTTGCGCCGTCGTAGCGCAGGACCTTGCTGCCAAGGACACTGGTGAGAGTGGCACTGGTGACGTACAGGTTGCCGTCCGGGCCGAAGACCAGGCCGGCGGGAAAACTCAGCCCACCGACGTCGGCTGCGACGAAGGCGTCGATGAAGGCGCCGGTCGCGCCGTTGAAGCGCAGCACACTGTTGGTGAAGATACTGCTGACATAAAGGTTGCCGTCCTGCCCGAACACCAGGCCGAAGGGCCCATCCAGCCCGCCGCTGTTGGCGGGAACGAAGGCGTCGATGAACGCGCCGGTCGCGCCGTTGTAGCGGAGGATGTTGTCGGTGGCTCCACTGCTGACGTATAGGTGGCCGTCCGGGCCGAAGACCAGGCCGCGGGGGAAGCTCAGTCCGCCGCTGTTGGCGGGAACGAAGGCGTCGATGAAAGCGCCGGTCGCGCCGTTGTAGCGCAAAATGCTGCCGTTGCCGTCGCCGCTGATGCTGCTGACGTACAGGTTGCCGTCCGGACCGAAGATCAGGCCAGAGGGAAAAATCAGCCCGCCACTGCTGGCCGGGACGAAGGCATCGATGAATGCGCCGGTCGCGCCGCTGTAGCGCAGAATGCCCCTGGTGCCGAGGCCGCTGACGTACAAGTTGCCGTCCGGGCCGAAGACCAGGCCGTGGGGCAGATCCAACCCGCCGGCACGGGCCAGAACGAATTCGTCGGTGAAGGCGCCGGTCGCGCCGTCGTAGCGCAAGACGTTGTGGGTCATCTCACTGCTGACGAGCAGCCGGACCGGCTGGGCCGTGGCGATGGAGGTTGCGAGGCAGACCAGCAACAAACCGGCGATCAGCGGCCCCTGACGCGTTAATCGGCCAGACTTCGCCTGCGGCGCGCGCAAGCCCTCGATCATTTCTGTTCGATGAATCATCAGACTCCCCATTTTGGCGTAATGCGGAAAACGGCCGACAAGGTACGAACTGGCCGAATCAGATGGGTACGATCATCCGGGATTTCCCGATTGCTAACCCTCAAGTCGCAATTGTACCCGGAAAGGCCTTCAAATTCCAACGGAAACGATCTCACTTGCCATGAATCGTGCCTGACTGGCTGCAATATCGCGTAATTACCGCTCCGGCCGCCTCTGGAACAAGTGATCAGGCAAGTTTCCGGGCAGCGCCGAACCTCGCCCCCGCTCGAATCGCCGATGTTTCGTTCGGCACTGAGTGTCATTCGTGCTACATCACCGGCATCCGAACACCGAAGCGATGAATGCGGTCTAGGGGCTCTGCGAACAACTCACGCGGTACCGCCATCTCGGCTATCAGGTAGATCGGCGACGGCCGCCGCACATCCATGATCGTCCGGAACGGCGCGACCCAATTTACTCGACGGATCAACGCTTGTATCTCGGGTGGATCGGTCGGTTCGGCCGGTCCGTGCGCCGATCGCCGGCCCGCCAGACACGGCTGCCCATTCGAAAGCGGTCGATCGCTTCCCGGACCGCGGCGGGGGTTGGTTCGATCTTCGTCAAGTTCCCAGTGCACAGTTGCAGCAGGTCGAACCGGACCCGGGTGGTCGCCCGAAATACGTACAATGCATCCTCCGCGGCGACGAAGATCAGTTGAACCATTCCGCTGAAGAACGAGCGGCGCTCACGCATACTCATGAACGCAACCGGCGTCGGTTGATAGTCCTGCAGGCGCTTCGAGGCCTCGATCGCGGCCAGGATGGGCGCTTCGATTCCATCCTCCAACACGGGGTTAAATACCTCGAATTCACCCGACCCGAAGAGCAGCCCATCCGCCAGTCGCAACAATGACAAATACCGGCAAGGTCCACCGGACTTGGGATAGAAGAGGCTCACACCCCCGAGCGGCTCTGTAAAACCGCAAACGCAGTAGTCATCGAGCTTGTCCACGCGGTAGTGCATATCGCACTTTATGACGATACCCTGGGGCAGGTTCTCGTGCGAAAAATCGAACTGGTTCTCGCCGTAGCTCACACAGGCCGACAATTCGGACAACAGGGTCTTCCTGTCAACGACCAGCGGGAGCACCCTCGGCTCAGGGTACGTCGCAATAAACTCGCGCGCCTCGTCGAACGACGCGCCGCCCCGGAGTCGCTTCATGACCTCGCTTTGCAGCGCCCCGCACCTGCAGTATGGACCGGAGTGAGATTCTTCCATCCTCTTCCACAGGTCGCCTAATTCCAGAATGTCCTCCCGCTGACGTAGAGACAGGACTTGAGTCTCCAGCGGCGCGTGAGGGCTGAATCCCGTGAAGAGCAGAAACGCCACGCCATAGCCCTTCGTCGACAGCCCCATGCCGCGACGAGCCTCGCGGGCGAGCTTCAGCTCATGAAAGAGGTGATTCGCGACATCGCGGGCGACTTCACGTGATCTGGGACTGTCAAATCTCATGGAGGGTCGCTCGAATTCTGACCGGTCCTGCTGCCGCGCGGAGCCGCGTAAGGTGGGTCAGCGCACCTCTCCTCCGTGTCAAAACTCCGGCACCCGCCGTGTGCGATTATGCCGATAGATGGGTCGATAAGGCTGAATGCCATGAAGCTAAGCCGCCATACCCACAATTCGTTTTCTGTACACGCT
>CALLKH010000330.1 GCA_938008425.1 uncultured Planctomycetaceae bacterium
GGCCAGCCGCGTCAAGCGACTCTACAACCAGATGCCCGAGCCCAAGTACGTCATGGCGATGGGCGCCTGCACGATCGGCGGCGGGCCGTACTTCAAGAACGGCTATCACGTCGTCAAGGGCGTGGACCTGGTGGTGCCCGTCGATATCTACGTTCCCGGCTGCCCGCCGCGACCCGAGGCGCTGATCGAAGGCCTGATGCGTTTGCAGGACAAGATCAGGCATCAGACGCTGGCGCGGGATCGATGGGTGGCGGCGAAGGATGCGGCGTTTTCACCCGCGGCGACCAATTGATTCATCCCAGTTCGGCACACTCTCGCAGGCATGACAACCCGCTCGAGTGACACCGATTGGACTTGAGACGCACTGACTGCAAATCAGAAAATCAAACGGCCTGAGGCCCACTATGGCTCCCGAAGAAATCACGGATCTGCTGAAGAAGCAATTCACCGAAAAGATCACCGGCTTCGTCTTTGAATCCGCGCATCCGCGCGTCGAGGTGCGGGCCGACGCCTGGCCCGAAGTCGCTCGATTCCTCCGGAACGACAAGCGATTGCAACTCAACTTCCTGCGCTGCATCTCGGCGGTCGACCTGCTCGAAGATGAGAAGTTCGTCGCGGTGTACGACCTGTTCTCGGTGCGCGAGCCGGGCAAGTCGGGCAGCCCGTGGACGGCCGAAAACGAAATCTGCATTCATGTCAGCACGCCGAGAACTGATCCGCACATTCCCAGCGTCGCCGACGTCTGGCGGGCGGCCGACTGGCATGAGCGCGAGGCGTACGACCTGATGGGCATCGTCTTCGACGGCCATCCCGACTCGGTGACCGACCAGGATGGCACGCATCCGCGGCGAATCCTGTGCCCGGACGACTGGGAGGGATACGCCCTTCGCAAGGATTACAAGTTTCCGATGGAGTACCACGGCATTCCGGCTGTGACGGAGTACGATCAGACGCGCCCGATCCATTGATGAATTCGCACTGCCATTCGCAGGATTAAGACGACGACACTCTCGAACAGAGCATAAACATGCACGAAGTCACCCTTGAAGCCCAGCCCGACATCAATCTTGATCTGACTGCCGATCAAATTCGGCAGGGCGACATGCCGACCGAGGAAATGCTGGTCAACATGGGGCCGCAGCATCCGGCGACGCACGGCGTGCTCCGCGTCGTGCTCCGGACGGACGGCGAGATGGTGCTGGAGTCCGTTCCGCACATCGGCTACCTCCATCGCTGCGCCGAGAAGATCGGCGAGACGGTGCAGCCGTACCAGTATGTGCCGTACACCGACCGCATGGACTATCTCGCGGGGATGAACAACAACCTCGCGTTCGCCGTGGCGGTTGAAAAGCTGACGGGGCTCGAGGCTGAGATTTCGGCGCGGGCGAAGTACATTCGGATCATCTTCGCGGAGTTGAACCGCATCGCGTCGCATCTCGTGGCGATCGGCACGTACGGGCTCGATCTCGGCGCGTTCACGCCGTTTCTCTACTGCTTCCGCGAGCGGGAGTACATTCTCGACCTGTTCGAATCGACTTGCGGCGCGCGGTTGACGTACAGCTACATCACCATCGGCGGCGTGCACGACGATCTGCCGGACAACTTCGTCGACGTCTGCACCGAGTTTCTCGACTACTTCGAGCCGAAGATCGACGAGTACAACAACCTGCTCTCGTACAACCACATCTTCGTGAAGCGCACGGCGAACGTCGGGATCATCAGCGCGGCCGACGCGATCGAGTACGGCCTGTCGGGCCCCGTGCTTCGCGGCTCGGGCTTGAACTTCGATCTTCGCAAGGCGACGCCGTACTGCGGCTACGAGGAATTTGATTTCGACATTCCGTACGGCAAGGGCCTCAAGGGCACGGTCGGCGACTGCTGGGATCGATACTTTGTGCGAATGTGCGAGATGGAAGAGTCGGTCAAGATCATCCGCCAGGCGCTAGCGAAACTCGCCGGCACCGAAGGCCAGGACGTGCTCCACAAAAAGGGCAAGACCATCAAGCTGCCGAAGGACGAGATTTACTTCGAAATCGAAAACCCGCGCGGCCAGCTTGGCTTCTACGTTCAGGGCGACGGCGGCGCGATTCCGGCGCGCGTGAAGGCCCGAGGTCCGAGCTTCTGCAACCTGTGCATCACCGAGAAGGTCGGCAAGAACGTCCTGCTCGGGGACATGGCGGCGATCATCGGCAGCCTCGACGTCGTCATGGGCGAAGTGGATCGCTAATCCCGTGTTCATCGCTTGAACTGCGGTCTGACATCACCGGGTTGACTGACAACGTCCCCCTGAAATCGTCGCACCCGCAGCCAACTCATTCGTCCGGTCCGAGCCGCCATCGCGAGCAGGATGGGTCGATCGGCATGTCAACGAAATACGACAGCATCGGAGTGCGGTATGACGCGTCCCGTCGTGCCGATCCATACCTGCTCCACCGAATCCTCGCGCTGCTGGCGCCAATATCAGGCGGCGCCTACCTCGACGCAGCCTGCGGCAGCGGGAACTACACGGTCGCGCTCTCCGAGAGCGGCGTGAACATGACTGGGCTGGATGTCTCGTCCACGATGATCGATTCCGCGCGGCAAAAGTCGAGCGCGGTCAACTGGATCATGGGAGACGCATCGGCCGTGCCCTTCAAGGACGGCACATTCGACGGCGCCGTCTGCACGCTTGCAATCCATCACTTCGAGAATCTCGACAGCGCCTTCAGCGAGATTTGGCGCGTCTTGCGGGGTGGGAGACTCGTTATCCTGACTGCCACGCGGCAGCAGATGCGCGGCTACTGGCTCAATGCGTACTTTCCGGAAGCGATGGCGAAGTCGATCGAGCAGATGCCGGACGAGCCCGATGTCGAGCGATCACTCGTCGAGGCCGGATTCAAGGGAATTCGAACGGAACCCTACGATGTGCGACCCGATCTGCGGGATATGTTTCTCTACAGCGGCAAGCATCGGCCGGAAATCTACCTGGACGAGCGCATCCGGTCGGGCATTTCCACGTTCTCGCACTTGATGAACCCTGAGGAAATGAAAGTGGGTTGCGAACGACTGCGATCGGACATCGCGAGCGGACGAATTCAGTCCGTCATGGAGTCGTATGATCGCCCCGGCGGAGATTACCTCTTCATGACGGCAGACGCTTAGATTCTTCGGGCCTCGTGCCAGCCGGGCGACTCGCAGCCTAGAGCGTGTTCACCGTCGCGGCCGCCTCGAGCAGCCGTTCGTATTCAGCCCCGACCGCCTCCAATCGGGACCGCGCCGCGTCGACGGGAGCCCGCGCGGCATCGGCCGTCGCCTTGTCCGCCGCCGCGCGCGCCTCGGCTTCCTGGTGTGCGGCTTCGAGCTCCACGATCCGCTTCGGGAGTGCGATGCGTTCCTGCTCGGCGGCGGCGATGCGCTGTCGAGCTGTCTCCACTGCCGCGGTCTCGGCATCGACCCGGGCCTGGGCGGCCGCAACGGTGGCTTCAGCGGTCTTCACGGCGGCCTCCAGCGACCGCAGTGCCTCGACGGCCTTGGTCACCGCCTCCGCAAGGGCCGGATCAGCAGGAGCATTGATTGACGCGGTCTCATCAGCTTTCGCCGCATCAGCCTTCGTGTCACTGGCGGGCTGACTTGTGGCAGCGGGATCCTTCGTGGGCTCTTCTGCCGCGGACGATGGTGTCGGCGAATTCCCATCACGCCCCAGATCGGCCTTCAGCGTCTCCACCGACGCGGCGAACGCCTGGAGAGCCGCACGCCGGGCATCCAGTTCGCGACGCGCACCGGCCGCGGCCTCATTTGCAGCATTGAGTTTTCCTTCAGCTGCCGTCAGCGCGGCCGTGAGTTCCGCCATGGTCGTCGGATCATTGGTCAACTTCGCGCGGGCCTGATTCAGCGCCTGCAGGGCCTGCTGTGATGCCGCGGCCGACTCCGCTGCATTCGAAGCGAGCGGTTCGTACTTCGTCGTCTCCTCTGCAAGCAACCGACGTGCGGCATCGACCTCACGGCGAACGAGACCGGCCTGCCATTTCGCCACCGTCCCCTCGGCATCTGCCAGCGCGGCGGCGGCGCCCTGCTCGGCCTGCGCAGCGGCAGCGAGCGCCGCCGACGCGGACTCGTTCGCCGTGGTGTTCGCAGCAACGCGGGCCTGAACCTGCTCGAGTGCAGTTCGCGCGGCCTGCACCTGGTTCTCCATGCCCGCCTTTCGACTCTGCGCCTGCGACATGGCGACGACCGCATCGGCCGTTGAAGTCTGCGCCGCGCGTTCCGTTTCGACGGCGGTCGCCCGATTGGCCTTGGCCGAATCAGAGGCCGCGACGGCTGATTTCAATCGCTCCGACGACGCGGCAGCCGCGGCGGTTTTCTCGTTTACTTCGGCCTGCGCCGCGCTCGCCGCTGCCCGGGCAGATTGTGCGGCCTCTCGTCGAGCGGGATCATCCGGCGCCTCTACCGCCAGCCGCTCGGCCTCGCGAGCCGTCGCCTCCAGCGCGGCATGCGCACTCTGCGACTCCGCCAGCGATTTCTGAACCGCGGCATCGTCCTCCGCCGCGGACTTCACGACGGCCAGCGCCTGTTCGACGGCGGTCGATGCGCTTACGGCGGCCTGCGTGGCGCCCGAAGCGTTTGCGACGGCTTCATTGTGAGCGGCTGTCGCCCGTTCCAACTCAGCCGCCGCCGCCTGAACCGCAGCCTCGGCCGACGCGAGAGCCTGTTCCGCGCCAGTCAGCTCCGTGCGTGCTGCCGCCAGCGTCTCCACGGCGCCCGCAGCAGAAGACTCGGCAGTTTGGCGAGCTTCGACGGCGCCGGCATGGGTCGATCTGGCCGAATCCCGCGTCGCAACCGCCCGGTTGAGCTGCTCATCGATCGTCGGTGGATTCGACGGCAGTTCGCCGATTCTGCTCCCGTCGTCGGCTGAATGGAGACGCACGACTCCCGTCAAATCCGCGGCGACGACGCGCTGGGAGACATCGTCAAACGCCGCGACGAGCGCGAGATCGTTCATCGGCTCCAGCGCGCGAACCAAGGCCCCGGTCGCATCCCACTGCTTAACGAGCCGATCGCGGCCGGCCGTCACGCAGCGCCCGTCCGCGGCGAATCGTACGCCGAGGCAGCCGCCGTCGTGCGCGTGCCACTCCTTGATCATCGCACCGCCGTTCATCTCGAACCAGCGAACGCGGCCGTCTTCGCAGGACGTCGCGACGACGTTCGAATCCCCCCGCCAGGCGATCGACGTGACCGCCGCGGGATGACTCGCCAGCGCCAGATACGCCGCGAACGACTCGGCCTCCCAGACGTGAACATTGCCGCCGCGATCGGCCGTTGCGAGAAGTATTCCGTCGGGGCTGTATGCAACGGCCGTTACCCAGTCGGTGTGCTTCTCAATGCGATGAAGCAGACGGCCGTCGTCGGTGGCGAAGATCTTCGCAACGCGCGAGGGGCCGCCGAGCGCGATTTTCGAATCGCCCGGGTTGATGTCGGCCGCGAGCACGGCGTCTGGATCTTCACCGACGGCGCCGAGCGCACGCCCATCGACGACTGACCAGATTTCGACGCGGCCCGACTTGCCGCCGATTCCTCCACCCGCGATCAACACGCGGCCGGATCGGCTGAATCGCACCGTCTGGGGAAAACCCGATTGGAACGGCAGCACGCCGGCGATGCTCTGACGCCGGATGTCGTGCAGAACAATCTGCTTCTGTCCGACGCACGCGGCCAGCGGGAGCTTTGGGTGAATGTCGATGTCGGTCACCGCGCCGGCTCGCTCGCTCGTAACGACATCAGCCAGCGGGAATCGAAGCGTCAGACGCGCCGCCGCTCCGTCTGCCGCAGCCGGTGCGGCGGCGGGCATGACCATGGGCTTCGGCGCGGCCGGCGGCTTGCTGGACGAATTCTCAAGGCAGCCGCCCGCGATCCAGCGGCGGATGAGTTCGATGTCCGCATCGGGAATGCGGCTCGCGTACGGCGGCATCGTCGGTTCGCGCTCGTGCGTGATCACGCCGAGCAGCGAACTGCCCCCGGCATCGCCCGGCTTTAGCACCACCCCGCCGCTGCCGCCCGCCATGGCCGCTCGATGGCTGGTGAGATCGAGCCCGCCCTTGAGCTTGTCGGGGTTGTGACAACTCAGGCAGTGGTTGGCGAATACTGGACGAACGTGGTCGACGTAGGTCACCCGCTCCTCGCCGCGCGAGAACGACGCCGCGACGAGTGTCGTCAGCACGGCAGCGACTGATAAGGACTTACGAAGCAACAGCATCGTCTGTTTCAATTCTCCCTGGATCATGGACTAGTGGCTGAACATGAACTCCCGACTGTTCAGAATTGCCCAGAACACATCCTCAAGCTCCGCCTGCGCGCTGCCCTCGGCCGGGAGCATTTTCGACAATGCTTCGCGTTCGGCCTCCGTCGGCTTTCGGCTCAGACACGCGAGATACAGCCGGTCCAGCACCTCCAGCGGCTTGAGGCCGTCGGCGATCAGGCCTGCGACGACACCGCCGTCCTTGATGCGACGATGGACATTCTCGCCGTTGAGCAAGTGCAGCGCCTGCGAGAGGTTTGGCTCCATGATCACTTCGCAGGTGCAGACCGACTCCCGTTTCGCACGGCCGAACGTGGTGAGGAAATAGTCCGACGTGTTGCCGTCGGGAATCTGCACGGCGCGGGCGCCAAGCGGCAGGCCGGCAAACTTGTTCTTCGTCCTCGTGACGGCGCTGATGCTGTCGAGCAGCGATTCGGCGCGAATGCGTCGCACGTGGGCGTGGGAGAAGTTGATCTGGTCGGTCGCGTTTGACTCATTCGTAACGGTCGAGCGCTGATACGCCTGCGAGAGACAGATGTCGCGCACGATTCGCCGCAGATCGTAGTCGTACTCGATCAGATGATCGGCCAGCGCGTCGAGCAGCGCGTCATTCGCCGGCGGATTGCTGATGCGAAGATCATCCGCCGGTTCGACGATGCCGCGGCCGAGGAAGTGCGCCCAGATGAAGTTCGCGACGTTTCTCGCGAACATGCGGTTGTCCTTCGCGGTCAGCCAGTCGGCCAGCACTGCGCGTCGATCGCGTCCTTTGAGATCGGGCGTTTCGCCGCCGAGAAACTTCGGGGCCATCACCCGGGCGCCGACGGGATGCCGCATGTCGCCGCCGCCGCTGTTGAAGATGACCATCTCGCGCGGGTCCTCGCCGGACTTGCGGCCGATCTGCGAGAAGAACGCGGCGAATCCGTAGTAGTCGTCCATCGTCCAGCGATCGAACGGATGGTTGTGGCACTGGGCGCACTGGATGCGCATGCCGAGAAACGACTGGGCGACGTTCTCGGTCAGCTTGAGCGTGTCGATCTCGATCTGGTAAAAGTTGGTCGCGGGGTTGGTGAAGGTGCCGCCGCTGGCGGCGACGATGTCGCGGACGATCTGGTTGATCGGCACCCCCGCCGCGATGCGCTCGCTGAGCCAGTTGTAGTAGAGCAGCATGGCCTTGTAGCTGACTTCGATCGTGGAGCGGATTTGAAGCCGCTCGGCCCATTTCATGACCCAGAGCTCGGTGAATTCCTTGCGCTGCATCAGTTCATCGATCAGGGCCGCGCGACGGCCATCAACCGGCGACGCGAAGAAACGCTCATACTCCTCAAGCGTCGGCAATAGTCCGGTCATGTCGACGTACAGCCGTCGCAGGAATTCCTCGTCGGAGCAGAGTTCCGACGGGCGGATGCGCATCTTTCGCAGCTTGCCGTTGATGTGTTCGTCGATGTAGTTGGCCCCCGCCATCGGCTCGGCATCAACCGGTGCGTCCGCGGGGACGATGATGACCTGTGTTCCGACGGTCAGCGCGTCGAAACGGGCCATGACGAGCGCCTCGCCGCAATGGGCCGCCGTGATGACACCCGCCTCGGAGACCGTCGCGGCGAAGTCGTTGTTGCTGATGAAGACCGCAAGTGCGGTTACGTCGCGATCGGCGCCGTCGGAGTAGGTCGCCCGCACCGTGAGCTTCTGCGAAGCGCCGACGCCGCCCAGCACGATGTCCTGCGGGAAAATCTCCAGGCGCTCGACCGTCGGCGTCGACGGCGGGTCCGACGGCGATCCGGCCTCCAGCCACTCGATAAACGTCCGGTACCGGGGATCGTCCTTCGCAAATCGCTGCCCGCCGGTATGCGGCACGGCGCCGGTCGCCTTGAGCAGCGTGAGGCTCTCCTCGGGCAGCGCGGCGTTCAGGCGTCGGCCGGGAAGTTCGCGGGTCAAGGTACGATAGTCGCCATCGGGGTCGTAGCCAAAGAGCGAGAGATGAAACCCGTCCTGGCCACGGGCGGAGCCGTGGCAGGCGCCGTTGTTGCAGCCGCTTCGGGTCATGGCCGGTAGCACGTCGTTGCGGAACGCGAGCGGCAGGCGCGTCGCGGCATTCTTCACGACGACGGGAATCTTTGCCGACAGTGCACCGGACGTGACGGTCAGCGTGGTTTCCCCGTCCGAGAGTGGGATCAAAGCCGGGCCGTCGAGACCCGCGCGTTCGGGGTCCTTGAGTTCGTAGGTCGCGACGGCCGTCAGATCGTGCGTCACACCGGTGGCATCCACGCCGCGAACGACGACCGACTGGCGATCGCGTGCGTTCTCGAGCGTCAAGGCGGGCGGAAACACTTCGAGTCGGACCATGTCCGGCCTTGGCGCGGACGGAGCGTCGCCCTCGGCCAGCGCCAATCGAGCCGGGAGACTCAGAATGACCATGATGCAGATGATATGATGGCGGATCATTCCGACACCCCCTTGGCCGCAGCGCGTTCGGCGGCGTCCTTTCGAAGCTGCTCAAGCCTGCTGAGCGGACGCGGCGGCGGCGCGGCCGCTTCGGCTGCCGGCGGAGGTGGCGGCGCAGCGGCGGGCGCGGCAACTGCGACCACGGGCGGCGCGTCAATTCGCAGCACGCCGCCGTGGGCGAGTCGATGGGTCACGGACTCCCCTGCCTCCTGCACAACGAGTTCGCAGAAGAGATTGCCATGCTGACCCACCGGCGCTTGCTCAGTCGTGTTCACGTCGAAGATCACCTCGGTATCGGATGCTGAAACATTCTTCGGCTCGCAGGTCGCGTGCGGCGGCAATCCGAGAAGCGTAAGGCGCGCCGTTCCCTCGAACGGCCGCCTCGACTCCAGTTTGCAGAGCATGCCGACGCTCTTGCCCCGCTCGGTCGCCGCCATCTGAAGACTGCCGTTGAGATAGGGCTGATCGACCGCGAGATCGACCAGGCCGGACGAGACCCAGACATCGCCGCCGTTCACGTTGGCCCGTGCGAGAATGGCAATCTTCGATTTTCGAATCGGTGCATCGGGCGCGGCACTGATGGGATACGTCGCCTCGCGCTGATCGCCCGGGACGCTCACCGTCACGGCCGACGCGATGCCGGGCGGATTCCACAGCATCTGAAGCACGACTTCGCCGGCGAAGCCTTCAATTCGTTCGACCGCCACGACGAGCGATTTCGTGCCGTTCTGGGCGATTGCGGCCGTTGGCTGGGTGAGTTCGATCTTGAAGGGCGCCGACTCAACAACGGCGACGGCCAGCCGATCGACCGAGGTCTGAAAGTAGATGGTCTCATTCGGTGCGGCGATGACGAGCGGCATCGTCTGTCTAAACGCGCCGACGACGTCTGGCGCGCCGTTCGCGCCGGCGATGGTCCCCGTCAGACCGACGAGCGCGCCGGCCGGCGCGGCATCGGCTGCCGCGGTGAACAGCACCGGCGTCAGGCTCACATCGGCGGCCGCCGGTACTGTCTCGATGGTGACACCCGCCGGCAGATCGGCTGTTTGAATCGCCGCCTCCCCGCCGATGTTCTGCCGATCAACGCGAATCAATCCCGCGAAGCGGTTGCCGGCCGGAATCGCGGCGGCTTGAAGGTGCTGCGGCCGCTTCGAGTCGATGCGTTCCAGCGAAAGTTCCAGGGCGGGCCGCGGCGAATCGATTTCGATGCGATAGACGAACAGGTCGCCGCCGCGGCGGAGGTGATCGTGAATGCGGATTTCATATTCGCCGTCGGCGGGCGGCGTGAAGTTGAGGACGCTGTCGGCGCCGGCCGCATCGTCGTTGCCGGCCAGCCACTTGCCCGCGCTGTCGCAAACGCCGATCACCGCATCGAGCGGCGAACGAAGCCGCCTGGCGAATACTGAGATGACGACGCCGGCGCCCTGCCGGCCGGTGAAGCGAAGGCGGTCGACCTCGCCGGGCTTGGAGATGACGCCGTGAAAGGCAACCGGCGCTGCGGGTGGTGCGGATGGCGGCGCCGCTTCGGCGGGAGCAGTCGTTGTCGTATCAGCCGGCGCAGCGAGGTCAGCGGCAGGCGGCGGCGTTGCAGTCGCGTCGGTCGTCAAACCCGGAATCACTTCCGTCACGACCGGCATGGCCGCGACGCGACAGACAACCGGTGACGGGGATATGCCACCGGCATCCTCAACCTGAATCGGATGAAAGCCGCCGACGGCGACCTCCGGCGCGATGAGATTGTTCGCGATCGCCCCGGCCGGGTCGCCGAGGAGCGTCAACGCGGTCGTCTGACCCGCGACGACGCCGGGTGGGTATGCCACGGTCGGCCGAGGAAAATTGCCAATGTGCAGGCGATAAGTCGACTGGTCACTGCCGCCGAAGGAAGCCTCGCGAACCGAAATGACATAGACCCCGTCCTCCGGCGCGACGACTGACGCGACGCTGTCCTGAAGCAGCAGCGACGAATCATCGCTCACCGCGAGTTCGAATCGCTCGGAGTTGAGAATGGCAATCGCCGGGTCGAACATTGTGCGGCCGAGGCGGATCGCCTCGATCTCGGCCGAGATTCGATCGCCCTTCTTCGCTTCAACGGCGTAGTAGTCGATGTCCTCCGAGGTCACCACGCCCGCGACGGTTGAATTCATCGCCACGCGCTGCGGCGCATCGAAATCTCCGTTGGGCTCGACCTCGTCGACGATCGGCATCGCGCCGACCCAGAGGGTGCGAAGTTCCGTGAGGCCGCCCGTGGTACGAAGTCGAAGATGATGCTCGCCGATGCGACAATCGGCCGACACCGTGCATTCCGCCGTCACCGCGCCGTCGTCAACGGCGGTCACTTTGGCAGCCGTCAGGCCGGGCTCGTAGAAGTGCACTTCCAACGCACCGGTCAGTCGTGCGCCGCGCAGAGTGATCGTCGCGGTGGCGCCGCGCTGAACGCCCGCCGGCTGAACGACACGAAGCTCCGGCGAGCCGGCCTCGGCCGGCAACGCACAGAAAATGACGAGCAATATCGTCTTAACGAACGTGAACGGCTTCCCCATCTACCATTCCATACTGTCACCGCGCCGACACTCGATTCCTAACCAGAATCGCACGGCGCGGATCGCAACGACCGACGCCCACTACGCGGGCTTGGCCAGCAGATCCGTCAGCACCCGGCCGCCATTGACGATTTCCACCGGACGGCCGCCCGGCGCCATGAGTTCCTTGTCGGCCACGATGCCGAGCTGATTGTAAACCGTCGTCGCGAGATCCTCGACGCCGACCATGTCCTTGTCCGGCAATGTCGCCGTCGCATCCGACGCGCCGTATACCAACCCGCGGTGAAACCCGCCGCCCGCCATCGCCACGCTGAAGACGCGCGGCCAGTGGTCGCGGCCGGCGTCGCGGTTGATCTTCGGCGATCGGCCGAACTCGGTGGTGACCATGACGAGTGTTCGATCGAGCATGCCGCGCTGGTCGAGATCGCGAATGAGCGCGGCGTAGGCTTTGTCGAATTCGCGAAGCTGGCCGCGCACGCCGTCGGCGATGTTGACGTGGTGATCCCAGCTGCCGAACGTTGTCGAAACAAACCGCACGCCGGCCTCGGCGAGGCGGCGGCACAGAAGCAATCGCTGGCCGGCGGCGTTGCGGCCATAGGCGTCGCGAACTTCGGCCGGCTCGGCGGCGAGATGAAACGCCTCGCGCGCGGACTGCGAACTGAGCATCGTGTAGGCCCGCTGATAGAACTCGTCCATCGCGGCCACGGCGTCGGAAGACTCAAGTTGATGGAAGTGCGCGTCGACGGCCTCAAGCATGCGACGCCGCCGCTCAAACCGCTGGTGGTCGACGTCGGGCGACAGCGAAA
>CALLKH010000331.1 GCA_938008425.1 uncultured Planctomycetaceae bacterium
CGGCTTCCGCTGACGGGCTGTGTCATCCGGCTGCCCAAGTCCGGCATGACGGTCTTTGCTTCGGTGCAGGATTACGGCGGCGATATGCGCGGCCGGCACTTTCCGATCTGTTTCTACGTCGGATATCCGACCGCACTGTGGGCGGAAACCTCCAGTGACGGCATGAAGCCCGCATTGAAGACGGTTGAAGAGCTGATGCTGCTGCGCGAGGATGTGATGGCGCATTTTCGCTCGCCCGGCCGCTTTGAGACAAAATTCGGCGGACGCGAACTGGAGCTTTCTCAGCTGGAGTCGTCGGGGCATGACGATGGCTGGCGCGAGGCGGCCCGGTCCATGGATACGTCGGCGTGGTTTGAATCCGTGCGATCCATGATCAGGATCGAGGATGCAGCGGCCTGGTTCGGCCGGGTCGCAGACTGGGGCGAATCGCTGAGATCACTCGACAATGACGGGTTTGAGGCCACGCTGCGTTTTCCGATTACGACCACGATGTCGATGGATGCCCAGATCACCGGCTGGATCCGCTGGCTGGAGCAGCGGCTGAAGCTCAAGTCGAGAGTGCTCTCGATGGTTTTGACAACCAGCAGCAAGGATGACACGGGCAACCTGACGGTGATTGCGCGGGAACCGGTTGTTGATGATTTTCTCCTGATGACACCGCTGGCGAGTTCTTTGTCGTACGTCGACGACCTGGCGATACTGGAGCCGAAGTCCGACGGAGCAGGCGACAACGGGGAACTGCCGCGACACTGGGAGGCCTTTGTAGATTCGTGAACAGGACTCAATCGGGCGTGTCGGGAGCGATCTCCCGTTGACGCGTCATTGAACGCGCCGGCTCCGGGTGGACCGGCCGGCAAGTGAAAAAAAGCACAAAGTTCGTTGTGAAACTTGACTTTTGGAGTGCGTCCGGTATTGTCGAATGTGGGTATTTTGGCTCGAACATTGCAATTTCGCACTTTCTGGGATTCGTGCGACCCACTTCGAACATCGGACGAGTTGTTGCCCGCGCTCCAGATGGCGGGACGACCGGTCTCTGATAGAAAACTCACACGGTAGCTGCTGCAACGGAAACGCGGTTTCGGTCCGTCGGCGATGGCATTCTGCGGTCGTCGGCGGCTGAAAAAACGCAGGTGAAACGCGATGGCGAAGTTTGACGAAACGTCCACGCTCGCACTCGGCACCCAGCCGATCCCGGGCGACTCGCCGACCGGCATCGACGGCGCCGATGACGAGAACTACATCCTCGTCCTGGCCGAGCTGTCGAAGCACGATCGCATCGAGGGCGATCCGCCGGACTGGTATTCACTCGTTTCGGCGGCCACGACGTTCCTTCAGAGCAAGTCGAAGGACGTCGAGATTGCTGCGGCGCTGGGTCACGGGCTCTTCAAGCAGAATCGTTATTGGGGTCTCGCGGCGGCGCTCAAGCTGCTGACCGACCTGGTGGTGAACTATTGGGACGGACTGTTCCCCGAGCGACCGCGGCGGCGCAAGTCTCGAATCGAATCGTTCGTCGACGTGTTCACCGAAGGCAACTGGTTCCGCGAGAATCAGCCCAAGCCGGATGATTTTGACGCGATTGATCTGTGCGTCACGCGGATTGATGAACTGAACGCGGCGCTCTCCGAGCGGATGCCGGATGAGAAGCCGGAATTCGACAAGTTCATTCGCGGCTTAAAGGAACTCGCGGCCAAGCGGCCGAAGCCGTCTGAGCCGGCGCCCGCCCCTGCGGCTGCCGGTGCTGACGGCGGGGCGGCATCAGGTGGCGGCGGTGGTGCGGTGTTTTCGGGCGGTGAGGCCACCGACGTCAATTCCGCCGAGCGGGCGATTGACAAGGCTGCGGCATTCATACTGAAAGCCGATGTCACGAACCCGCTGCCCTATGCGATCTCACGACTCCTGAAATGGTCCATGATCCGGATGCCGGCGTCGGATGATGCGAAATACCAGATTCCCTCGCCCGAAGCGACGATCATCGACGCCATCCAGCATCAGGCGGCCAACGCGCTCTGGGATCATCTGCTGACAAGTTCCGAAGGCGCCTTCCGAACGGAAGATCCGTTGTGGCTGGATCTTCAGAAGCACACCTGCACCGCGATGGCGGGTTTGGGGCCGCAGTACGACAATGCACGTCATGTAATCATGGCGATGACGGCCGGACTGGTGAAGCGACTCGGAACAGGACTCTTCGAGTTGAGGTTCAGGAACGGCCAGACGCTGTGCAGCGGT
This sequence comes from uncultured Planctomycetaceae bacterium, assembly GCA_938008425.1. Classification (GTDB taxonomy): domain Bacteria; phylum Planctomycetota; class Phycisphaerae; order UBA1845; family UTPLA1; genus JADJRI01. The sequence goes on from CALLKH010000331.1 coordinate 2,227, forward strand.
GACACGAAGATGTGGATCGAGTCCGAACTGATGGCCGGCTCCGGGGGCGGCGGCGGCGGTGGTTCGGGCGGAATGAGCAATGGAAAGCTGTCAGAAGCGTCGGAAAGTGCGCGAAAACTGGCCGGAAGTGGTAAACTGAAGGAAGCGGTGGCGGCACTCCAGGAGGGGCTCGCCGGTTGCAGTCAACGGCGGGACCGGTTCCTCTGGCGGTTGCGAATCGCGCAGTTGTGTTTCGACGCGCAGCGGATACAGTTGGCATTGCCGTTGCTTGAAGAGTGTTTTGAAGACGTCAAGCGCTACCACATCGAGGAATGGGAGCCGTCGATCGCCGTTGAGGCGGCCCAGACGCTCTATCGATGCCGGAAGGCGCTGGCGGTTCTGTTGAAAGAACCCGCCCCCGACTTGGAGCCGGGTGTGCGGGAGAGTTTTGCGTGGCTTTGCCAGTTGGATCCGTCCGCGGCCCTGGCAGTGGAGCCGAGTGGAAAGTAGACCCGAGTCGCAGGACGTTGAGGGAGCCCGGATATGGCAAAAGGACCTTCGAAAGCGCGTGAATCGCGAGTGAACATCATGATCTCCGACCGTCTTCGCGGCGGCGCGGAGCCCGAACTTCCGTTTCGAATGCTGGTGATGGGCGATTTCTCGATGAAGCAGGACAAGCGTCCCATCGAAGAACGCCAGCCGCTCGACATCAACAAGTCAAATTTCGACTCCGTGATGCAGAGCTTCAATTTGTCGCTCAAGATGTCGGTCGCGGACCGCATCGCCGGCACGGGTGAAATGCCGGTTGATCTGAAGTTCGGAACGCTGAAGGACTTCCGCCCCGAGGCGATCGCGCGGCAGGTGCCGCAGCTCAAGAGTCTTCTTGAACTTCGCGAGGCCATGAAGGCGCTTCGACCGGTCATGGGTGACAAGAACGCCCAGAAGGCTTTGCTCAACGCGATCAAGGATGAGGGCGTTCGAGCGGAGATTCTGAAGATGATTTCGGGACAGGGCGGCGGCGACGCAGCCGCGCCTGCGGCGCCACCGGCGGCCGATGCCGCGCCCGAGGCGCCACCGGCGGAGTGATGAATCGAACGACGTCCGATTTGACATAGACTATCGGCGACCTCGCATCGACGAAGATCGCACAACCGAAAACGGAGACGACAACCCATGGCAGAACAACCTCAGCAGGCGGCAGCGGCAGGCGCGGCGTCAACCACGACGACGGTGGACTCACTCATCGACAGTTGGGATCTGGATAATGAATACCGCGACCTTTATCGCAAAGGCATCGCCGGCATTGTCCAGAAGGCGGCGGGACTGAACCTCGACAAGCTCACGATCAACAAGCAGGTGGTGGATGATTTCATCGCCGAG
>CALLKH010000332.1 GCA_938008425.1 uncultured Planctomycetaceae bacterium
GGCCAGCACTACGCCGACTCGCCGCTCCCGGCCAAGGCGATGAGCGATGCATCGAGCAAGCTGACGATCGTCAAGGGTCGGTTCGCGAAGGAGGAGGGCTTCTCGGGCTCGCTGAAGAACGGCGAGGCCCAGCACGATCTTCAGGATCGCGAGAAGAAGGTGCACACCGTTGACCGGCACCAGCAGCTCGTCGAAGCCGCCCGGCGCGACTGGGAGGCGAATCGAAACATCCCCAATAAGCTGCTGAACTTTGTCAACCTGATGACGCGGGTGGAAGCGGACGACGTCGAGAACGAAGCAATTCAGATACTGAATGCCGAGTTCGAGTCTTCCGGCAACTACATCTTCAAGCAGAAGTCCGACGACATCCTCATCCGCCAGATGAATCGGCATCTTTCCAAGATCGTCAAACTGATCAAGGTCGATCCCTCCAACGAGGAGCTTCGCCAGCAGTACCACCACCACATGCTGCACCAGTCGGAAGCCGAGACGCGCATCTTCGAAGATCGGGTGCAGCACTACCCGACCGACCTGAAGATCAAGTACGAACTCGCGCTTCGATACTTCCTCACCAAGCGCTACGATGACGCCATTCCGATTTTTCAACAGTCCCGGGCCGACGCCAAACTCCGCGCCCAGAGCCGCCTTTACATTGGCCGCTGCTTCTTCGCCAAGGGGTTCTTCGACCAGGCCGTGGACGTGTTGAAACGGGCCATCGAAGAGCTGGACACCCGAACCGGCTCGCTCGTAAACGACCTTAACTACTGGCTGGCAAGGGCCTTAGAAGCCTCTGGTGAACTGGACGCCGCCAAGAAGGTGTACGGCCAGCTCATCCAATCCGACTACAACTATCGCGACGGGCGGCAGCGACTCGAGCGCCTTGTCTCCGAGACCAAAAACTAGTCTAATAGCGGGTCTTTCCCCGGTCGGGCGCACCCGCCCCCGGCGGCGCCGCGAAGCCCGGATTGGCGTGGCTGTTCGCGGTGATAGATACGTGATGAACGCGCGACGAGACGCGCGCAATGGATAACCAAGGAGTCAGGCGTGGCAAGATCGATTTCCTCACAGAAGCGACTTCGGCAGAACAAGCGACGAGCCGAGTTGAACAAGGCGCGAAAGTCCGAACTCAAGTCGGCGGTCCGCAAGGTGCGGGATGCCGTCGCGAAGAAGGACAGCGCGGCCGCCGATAAGGCGTTCCGAGACGCGGCGGCGCTTCTCGACCGCAGCGGCAACCGGTTCACGATTCATCCGAAGGCGGCGGCAAGAAACAAGAGCCGGCTGTCGAAGGCCGTAAACGCGCTGAAGACGGCGACGAAGTAAGTCCTCGCCGAATCGCGCGGTTCCGACCAACGCGAAACCCATTGAATTCTCATACAGGCTCCGGCGAACCTTCGTCGGAGCCTGTTTCTTTTCCACTTGGACCCCGTCAATTCCCGCTAACGGCGACTTGAACCGTCGGGTTATCATCCGGATATGTCGCGCAGCTCCGAAGATGGTCCCTACGTCTCCCGTGCCGGTCAAAAACTGGCGCACGCGCTTGACGCTTTCGGTACATCAGCCCGGGGCCGCGTCTGCGCCGACCTTGGAAGCAACGCCGGCGGCTTTGTCGACTGCCTGCTCCAAGCCGGCGCGACTCGCGTCTATGCCGTGGAGCGCGGCTATGGCGTATTGCATTTCAAGCTGCGGCGCGACCCCCGCGTCGTGGTCATGGAACGCACCGACGCATTGCACGTTCGCCTGCCAGAACCGGTCGATCTCATCTCCATTGACGCCGGCTGGACGCGGCAACGGCTGATCCTGCCGGCCGCCCGTCGTCTGCTCGCCCCGGGCGGTGAAATCATCTCGCTGATCAAGCCCCATTACGAAGCGGAGGCCGACCAGCTTCGTCAAGGTGTGCTTGACGCGGCCCATCTGGAAGATGTGCTCACGAAGGTGCGGCACGACGTGATATCGTCGGGATTCGAGTGCACCCAGGAGGCGGAGAGCCCCATCCTCGGACACGGCGGCAATCGGGAGTTCCTCTTCAGACTGATTGTGCCAGCGTAACGGCAGTTCGATGAGGCGCGTCAGTTGCGGTACGCCGCATGACAATCCGTGCAGCGGGCTTCCATCTCGCGAAAGCCCGCTTCGCGACCTTCGCCGCCCGCCTGAATCGCCTTGGAGAGCGCGAGAGCCGCGTCCTCGGCGTCCTTCATGAGTTCATCGAAACCGGCCGGCCTTAATGACATCTCCGGCAGACGCCGCGCCTCGCGAAAATGCTCCATCAGGATTACGCATTCCGCGGCGCAGTCCACATCCGGGTGCGACTTCGGCGTCGCCCACCCGGCCTGATGACAGGCCTCGATCCGCTCCCAGCTCTGCTCGATATCCACCATCGACATCGTCATCGACGAACGCGCTGCGCTCGATGGCAACTCCGGCTCGAAGCCGTCGGGCGGCGGGGAATACGCCGATGTGGCGCCACGGACCGCGGCATAGAGCCCCGAATACATCTCAGACGTTCCCGCGGCGTGCATGAGGCCGATCGCCTCTCCGGTGTCGAACGTTCGAAGTGCCGCCAGAACAAACGCCGCGGCGGCCGGACCCCGATGGATCCCCTTGTGACAGTGGATGTAGATCGCGCCCTCAAGATGTTCGACGGCATAGACCAGATTTCGGCCGCGATCGACCGAGATGCCGTCGTAACCGATGGGCAAATGAACATATCGAATGCCGCTGGCCGCGGCGCGATCGAGATCCGGCGTCGCTCCATCGACCGAAATCGCCGTTCGCACGCCGAGCTGCTCCAGCGACCGGAACGCATCGTCGGAATTCGGCTCAGAGCCGCAGTAGAGCGAAGGAGTCAGTCGAAAGACGTGCCGGAGTCCCGGCAGCGGGTCTATGGAAGCGAATGGACTGGCGACGGAGGCGGGGCCGGACGCGTCCTGATTCACCCGGGCCCGCTCGGTCCGTGAACCGTTCGTCGGACCGGACTCCGCAGCGGCGGATTCATGGGTTCGCGCCGATTCGCGGGCACATGACGCCACGATCGCCAGCAACACGAGCGCAGCGAATGCCCTGCCTGTCTTGAAAACGCCCGAATACGACATCGACGCCTCCGGACCCGGTACCCGGCCGCCACATCAAGTATCGGCGGCGGCATACGGCATCATAGAGGCATCGAAATGTTCCTGGCAACCTCACGCGACCGGCCATCGCGGTTCAGGGCCGATCCCGGGCACGGGCGCCGTCATGGGGCGCAGTTGCCGTCCAGGAGCAGCGTCACGAATTGTGCGACGTCATTGTCATCCAGCGGCTGTCCCGGCGGGCCATCCACTTCCGCACAATCGCCGACCGCCACGGTCTGAAGATACATCTGCACAAACGGATCGATATCGGCGCCGTCGACCAGCGTGTCGCCGTTAATGTCGCCGAAACAATTGCAGACCGGAATCGGCGCCGACGGCACCAGGGTCGCCCCCGAGACGGACTGCGGCGTAAACGGCTTGAACAACGCGATGCTGGCATCGCCGTTCGTCGGCGGGGTATCTGCGTCGAATCGGAAGTTGTACAGCGTCGCCCATCGCAGGGCGTTGGCATACTGCTTGGTGCTGAACGACTCCGTCTGCCATGTAATGGACGAAGCGCCGATGGTGTGGGTCCAATCCGTGTTCTCGATGGCGCCGGCGACGGTGCCGAGGCTGTCGCCGCTGTGGTAATCGACATCGTGGAAGCCGACGTTGGTGATGTTCACACCCGCCGGGAACGGAATCGTGAACGCTCCCGCGGACTTGTCGGAATTGAAATTGTGAACGGCGTATTCGTAATGCCACATGCCGCCGCCCAGATCGGAGGCCTTGGCCGAGACGATAAAGCGACCCTCACTGGGGACGTCGATCGTGGTTTCCACGACCGAGGGATCAATCACCTTCCAGGCTGCAATGGCCGGCTTGAGCCTGAAGTCCGAACCGGTCATGGTCAGCACATAGACCGAGCCCGCCGGGTTGGTCACCAGTACTTCGCGATAAGTCGCATTATTCAATCCATTACCCAGCGTCGCATCGTCCGATGTGGCGTAGTGGCCCTCGATGAAGTATCGGGCGCCGGTGTTTTGCGCAGGAATCAGATCAGCGTCGTAGACTTGAAGCCGCCGTCCGATCGTGGCCTGCGGTCCGGGCGGCGGGAACGGAACGGATGATGTCGGAAACGGGAAGAGACCGGTGTAGGCGTTGATGTGCCCGCGCGGCCCGAGCCGCGTGGTGGTGCCGTTCAAATCCGCGTTGTACGGATCGGAGCATCCAACGCCAAGTGTCAGGCCCGTAAACGGACTGGGCGTGATGCAGCCCAGCACGCATTGATCCTCCGCCAGCGCGAGGAACCCATGCTTGACCCACGACATGCCGATCTGCTCAAACCGATTATTCTTCAGCCGATAAAGCTGCTGGCCGATGACCGGGTGTTTGTTGTTGTTCGCATTCCAGGAGACTTCGACATCGCCGGGATTGCAGGAAATCGTTCCGACGCTGTACCCGGTGATGCCGAGCGAGGCATTTCGCCCCCAGTTCCGGACCGCGTTCCATTGCGAATTATTCTGGATCGTTCCCGATCCGAACATCGCACCGACCGTCACATCCGGCCCGATCGGACAGGGGCACGTCAATTCCAGCGTCATCGCGCCGCGCGTCGCATCGCTGAACGTGGCCAGCTGAATGTAATAGGTCTGGCCGAGTTGCAGACCGCCAAGGCACATGGTTGACAACCGGCCGCTGCCGGAGCCGCACTCATCCTCGCCGCATCCGATCTCGTTTCGAGTCAGGAACGGGCACGTCCCGCTATAGACGGCCATCAGCGTGTCGCTGGTGCCGGTGCTGAGGCACGTCGTCACCTGCATGGAGGCATGAACCGCCACGAACTTGAACCACAGCGTTCCCTTGCCCTGATTTCCGCCGCCGGTGTAGCAACTGAAGGCCGGGTCTTCGGGACTTTCTGTGGCGTACGAGTTGTCGATGTTGGTGATCGAATCGCACTCGATCAGCATCGCGGTTTCGCAGGAATCGTTGGCCGGCGCAGGATTAATGCCGATCGTCATCGTGCCGCTGCCCTGCGCGCCGTTGAATCCACCGATGCGGATGTAATACGTCTCACCCCCGGCGGCCCCGAAGTTCAAGACCGACTGAAGCCCGGGATTGCACTCATCCTCGTCGCAGGCGATGGCCTCGTGAGCCTGTGTCGGACATCCGCGCAGGTAGATCGCCAGCTTGGTGTCGTAACCGCTGCCGCACAGGCTGACGTTCACAAGGCCGTTGAACGGGGCAACGTACCGATACCAGATGTCGCTGTTCACGGCGCCGCCATCGACGAAACCGAAATCGCAGATTGTCTCCAGCGGCCCGTCCGTCGTCGCGCCGGCCGTCGAGAACGGATGACTGCCTTCAGACACCAGAATCGCGTTCGCACAATCGTCATTCGCGGGGGGAACGCCGCGCGGCGTGCCCGAATCCCCCGCATCGTCAATCATCCCGGCCCGCTTGGCCGCATCGAACGGATCGAAGCCTGCGTCGCCGCCGATGCGCACCCCTTTCGGCGGAATCGATGGATCACCGACCGGAATGAACGCCGCCTCTCCAGCCACCTCGTACTGCCGCTCCAGTTCAATTCGAAAATCGCCCGGGTCGGCTACGACGGTCGCTCCGCCCAGTCCACAAGCGAGCAGCGACAACACGGTCCAGATGTTCAATCGACGAATCATGATCACTCCTTACCCCACCGGTCGCGATGTTCAATGCGCATCCAATGAATGACCGACACGCATCCGCGTCACCCAAGTCCCTTATCGGCATAGGGCGAGAACACACGACCTGCAAATCAAGCTGGCGAGCGACGGGTACGTTCCGCGCGAAACCCGCATGAGGGCCCATCCTTCCGTCGGCGCGGCCGGGTCGCTCCGAGACGTATCACCGATCATAGACGATTCCGCCGATCGAATTCAACGAATTCGGACCACTCGACGCGGGGATTGCCGGCACAAACGGCGTCAATACAGCTTACCCCGAGAAAAATAGACACATCTGGCGGATTTCGCACACCCGCATGCCCCCGTACCGCCGTCTCCTCCCCGGAGGAATTCAAGATAGCCCATGGAGTGAATGTCGGAAGCACGCGCCCCTATTTCAATGACATGTCCATCACAACGCATCGGCTCTCGTACGGAAACCCGAAACACCCGCAGAAGTTGATGATAGCCCCATCGCCGCGTCGATCGAAGTCGGGAACTGACCCCTACTGACGATTTCAGTACGATACCACCCATGCCGGAGTTACCCGACATCGAGGCATATCGCTCTGTTTTGCGTCCTCGATTGGAAGGTCGCGAACTCGCGCGGGTACGCATCGTGAGTCCGTTTCTATTGAGAACCATCGAACCGCCCATCGAGGCGGTTCAGGGGAAGCGCGTTCAATCTTTGCGACGCCTCGGAAAACGAATCGTGATCGAGCTGGATGCGTCACACTTTCTGGTTATTCACCTGATGATCGCCGGGCGACTTCGTTGGACGACGCCCGGCGCCAGGCCCATCGCGCGGATCGGCCTCGCGACATTCGATTTTGAAACCGGAACATTACAACTGACCGAGGCCGGAACGAAGCGACGGGCTTCTCTTCACGTCGTCAAGGGTGAAACTGAACTGGCCCGGCACGACCCCGGCGGGATCGAGCCGCTCATGACGACCCTTCCGGAATTCGCCGCAGCGCTTCGCCGTGAGAATCACACACTGAAGCGTTCCCTCACCGATCCTCGGCTCTTTGCCGGAATTGGTAATGCGTATTCGGATGAAATCCTGCACGCCGCCCGACTGTCACCCCTGCGACTCTCCGCGAAAATGACCGACGAGGAGATTCATCGGCTCCACCATGCAACCCGGGAGACGCTCAGCCGCTGGACCGCCCTGCTCACTGCCCAGTTTGAACGCAAGTTCCCCGGCCCCGGAGATGTCACCGCTTTTCGCGACGGATTCGCAGCCCACGGCCGATTCAATCAGCCGTGCCCCGACTGCGGCACGCCGATTCAGCGCATCCGCTACGCCGACAACGAAACCAACTATTGCCCGCTCTGCCAGAACGAGGGCCGCGTGCTGGCCGACCGATCGCTGTCGCGCCTGCTTCGAGATGACTGGCCCCGAAGTGTGGATGACCTGTGATTCCGCTCGACAGCGAAACGTCGCGTAGAGACTTCAAAGCACGACATTCCGAGCCGCCCCGTCCCCGGGGCGGTGCCGATCGTCGCAAGCAACGAAGTTATTGTACAACGCAATTGCTCGGATTCTCCGAAACCCCACCGGGCTGAGACAGCCCGGCTCTGAAGAGTTGAGTCGTAATACCCGCTATCTTGACACTCCAGGCATTTTCCGAGTGCCGCAGTGAGCAAAAAGAAAAAGGGCAGGCGAAGCTTTCTTCGCCTGCCCTTTGAATTCAAAACTCCTAACCGGCCGTAATCAGTTTACGAGCCGATCAATAGGTTAGCCTCGGCTCTTCACCGCCTTCGCCTTGCTCTTTGACGAGTTCTTCGCAGTGGCCTTCAGCGATGAGGCCGGCAGCGATTTCGAGCGCGACGCCTTGGCAGGCTTCGACGACCGCGGCTTCGACGACTTCTTCGCGGCCTTCGCGGCCTTCGCGGGCGACTTCGCCCTGGCGGTCGACTTGCCGCCCTTCTTCGCCGGCTTACCGCCCGCCGCCTGCTCCGCGATCTGAGCCTGCGCCGCCGCCAATCGCGCGATCGGCACGCGATACGGCGAGCAACTCACGTAATCCATGCCCGCCTCGTGACAGAATCGCACTGAGGCCGGGTCGCCGCCATGTTCACCGCAGATGCCGATCTTGAGATCGCCCTTGGTTCCGCGGCCATTGGCGATGGCGTGCTGAACGAGCATACCGACGCCTTCCACATCCAGCGTCTGGAACGGGTCTTCCTTGAAGATCGCCGCCTTGCCCTGATCGACATAGTCCGGCAGGAATCGGCCGGCATCGTCGCGCGACAGCGCCATGACCGTCTGCGTCAGGTCGTTGGTGCCGAAGCTGAAGAAGTCTGAAACCTCCGCGACCTTGCCGGCCGTGATCGCCGCGCGCGGCGTCTCGATCATCGTGCCGACGAGATACGGCAGCTTGGTGCCGGACGCCGAAATGATCTCATCGGCCACCTTTCGCGTGCGCTCCGTGAGAATGCCCAGTTCCTTCGCATCGATGCACAGCGGGATCATGATCTCCGGCGCGACCTTGGTGCCGCGTCGGCGAACCTCGACCGCCGCCTCGATGATCGCCCGAACCTGCATATCCAGAATTTCCGGATAGGTGATGCAGAGCCGGCAGCCGCGATGGCCGAGCATCGGGTTCGACTCGTGAAGCGCCTCGACGCGATCGCGAATCTTTTCGTAATCGACGCCGATGTTTGACGCGAGTTCACGCTGCTTGTCTTCCGTGTGCGGAACGAACTCATGCAGCGGCGGATCGACCAGCCGGATCGTCACCGGCCGGCCGTCCATGGCTTCGAAGATGCCGATGAAGTCCTGCCGCTGGAACGGCAGCAGCTTCGCGAGCGCCGCCTGTCGATCCTCAAGCGTATCGGCGACGATCATTTCCTGGATCGCCTGGCGCCGCTCCTCGGTGTCGAAGAACATGTGCTCGGTTCGGCACAGCCCGATGCCCTCGGCGCCCATTTTCACGGCGTTTTCAGCGTCATACGGCGTATCCGCGTTGGTGCGAACGCCGAGCCGCCGGATTTCGTCGCACCACTTGAGGAGCGTGTAGTACTCCTGCGGCAGCGTCGGCGTGACGAGCGGGAGTTCGCCGTCGTACACGATGCCCTCGGAGCCATCGAGCGTGAGATAGTCGCCCTCATTCAGCGTCTTGCCGCCGACGACCAGCGTCTTCGTATGCTCGTTGATTCGCAGCGAACCCATGCCGACGATGCAGCACTTGCCCCAGCCGCGGGCGACGACCGCCGCGTGCGACGTCTTGCCGCCCGTCGCAGTGAGAATGCCCTCAGAGGCATGCATGCCGCCGACATCTTCCGGGCTCGTCTCCTTGCGGACGAGAATGACCTTCTTGCCGTCGGTGTGCCTCTGCTCCGCGGCTTCAGCCGTGAAGACGATCTGGCCCGACGCGGCGCCGGGGACGGCGTTGATGCCCGTGCCCAGGTTGCGATCGGCCAGTTCCTTCCGATCAAAATTGGGATCGATGATCGGGTAGAACAGCCGCTCGATATCGACCGCCTTGATCCGACCGATCGCCGCTTCCTTCGTCAGCACCGGCTTGGTCGCGATGGCCGCGTAGCGGGCGGGAAGATACTTCTTCTTCACCAGCTTCGACGCCTCGGCCTTGCTGAGCAGCGGTTGCGTGGCCTGCTCGACGGCGATCTTGAAGGCGGCCGCGGGTGAGCGCTTGCCGCTTCGGCACTGGAGCATGTAGAGCGTGCCGCGCTCGACGGTGAACTCGAGGTCCTGCATATCCTTGTAATGCGCCTCAAGCATCGTGCGAACGCCGCAGAGCTGCTGATAAACTTCGGGGTGCGTCTTGCCGAGATCGGCGAGATGCAGCGGCGTTCGAATGCCCGCCACGACGTCCTCGCCCTGCGCGTTCATGAGCAGGTCGCCGTAGAACTCGTTCTTGCCGGTGCTCGGGTCGCGCGTGAAACAGACGCCGGTGCCGCTGTCCTCACCCATGTTGCCGAAGACCATCTGGCAGATGTTGACGGCCGTTCCGGGCAGGCCGTGAATCTTCTCGACGCGCCGATAGGTCAGCGCCTTCTCAGCCATCCACGAGCTGAAGACCGCGTTGATCGCGCCTTCAAGCTGCTTCCACGGGTCCTGGGGGAACGGCGTGCCGGTCTGCTCCTTGAAGAACGCCTTGAAATCGGCGCAGAGTTCGCGGAGATTCGCGTCGGTCAGTTCGGCATCGGTCGTGACGCCGACCTGCTCCTTCATGTGATGCAGCTTGTCTTCGAGCGTCTCCTTCGAGAGGCCGACGACAACGGTGGCGTACATCTGGATGAAACGGCGGTAGGAATCCCACGCGAATCGCGGGTTGCCGGTGCACTTGGCGAGGCCTTCGACCGAGGCGTCGTTCAGGCCGAGATTCAGCACCGTCTCCATCATGCCCGGCATCGACATGGCCGCACCGGATCGGACCGAAACGAGCAGCGGGTTCTTCGAATCGCCGAGCTTTTTCTTGCACGCCTTCTCCAGCTTGACGAGATTCGCGCGAATCTCCTTGTCGAGGCCGGTCGGCCACTTCTTCTTGTTTTCGTAATAGAGTCGGCAGGCTTCGGTGGTGATGGTGAAGCCGCCGGGAACGGGCAGCCCGATGTTGGTCATTTCGGCGAGGCCCGCGCCCTTGCCGCCGAGCAGCACCTTCTGATCGCCGCGTCCCTCCGCTTTCCCGTTTCCGAAGAAGTAAACAAACTTGGTGGCCATTTCAAAAAAGCTCCTGCTAAAGTCCGCGCTCCCCAGACGGGAGTTCGCATGAGTGAGGGTGCCCCTCACGTGTCATTCCAACCGGCGTTTCCATCAAAGGTGAACGCATCGAAGAGGCGACCGATCGCGTCGGAGAACCGCGCGACGATCAGAGTACGGAATCATGACGCCGACCCTGAATCTTGCGAGCGGCCACCCGCACATCGTGGGTCGCAGCATGGTGCAACGAACGGACAACCCGGTGCGGCATCGCCCGTACACGACAGATAAATCGTTTTACTCAGGACTCTACTCCGCCGCCAGTCGGACCCCGGCGCGGACGGAGAGGTTCCGATAATTCCGCAACTCTATGGAAGCGCGAGAGGGGTGTCAATCTGAACCAGTCGAGGTGGATCGATCGCCAATGGTCGCCCGGTTTTAGACATGTGGCGTTACCGCCAAACGGCAAGCCGAATCAAACGGTGTTTCGCTGGGGGCAATCGCGAAGTCGCCAAACGGCAAGCCGAATCAAACGGTGTTTCGCTAGGGGCAATCGCGAAGTCGCCAAACGGCAAGCCGAATCAAACGGTGTTTCGAAGATGCAAATGGCGAACTTTCTGTGACGCCCATGAGCTAAATCACCAGATCGCCAAATCACCAAATCACCAGATCGCCAAATCCCCCCAACCCCTTCTTCTCTTTCGCTATTCGCTATTCCTCATTCGCCTTTCCCCTCTACCCCAACTGCCCCGTGTCGTACCGGCCCAGCGACGCCTCCAGCGCGTGCATCATCTCGCCGACGCTGCAGTACGCCTTCGCCCCCTCAATCAGCGATGGCATGACGTTTCGGCCCGCCTTCGACTCGGCCGTGATCAGCTTCAGTGCCGCGGTCACGGCAGCTTCGCTTCGATCGGTCTTCACCTTCCGATGGTGCTCGATGACCGCTGTCTCGACCTCGTTGCCGATCTTCAGCATCTCGATCGGCGGCTCATTCTCATGCGCAAAGTCGGTCACACCGACCAGCTTCTTGTCGCCGCGCTCCACCGCCATGCTGTACTTGAACGCCGCATCCTCGATCTCGCGCCGGATGTACCCCTCCTCCACCGCCGCCACCATGCCGCCGAGCGAATCGATGTGGTCGATGTACTCGCGGGCCTCGGCTTCGATGTCGTTGGTCAGCGTCTCGACGAAGAAACTTCCGCCGAGCGGATCGACGGAATTCGTCACGCCGGTCTCATAGGCAAGCACCTGCTGCGTGCGAAGCGCCAGCGTCACCGCCTGCTCCGTCGGCAGACAGAGCGTCTCGTCCATGCTGTTGGTATGCAGCGACTGGCACCCGCCCAGCACCGCCGCCATCGCCTGGTAGGCGACGCGCATCAGGTTCACGTACGGCTGCTTCGAATAGAGGCTGCAACCGGCCGTCTGGGCGTGGAAGCGAAGCCACATGGACCGCTCGTTCTTCGCGCCGCAGCGGTCGCGCATGAAATGGGCCCACATGCGGCGGGCGGCGCGGAATTTGGCGATTTCCTCGAAGAAATCGTTGTGTGCGTTGAAGAAGAAGCTGATGCGCGGGGCGAATTCGTCGACGTCGATGCCGCGCTTCACGCTCTCTTCGACGTAGTGCAAACCATCGCCGAGGGTGAAGGCGAGTTCCTGGCCCGCGGTGCTGCCGCGCTCCCGAATGTGGTAGCCGCTGACGCTGACCGGGTTGTACTGCGGCAGCTCCCTGGCGCAAAACTCGATCGTATCCAGCACGAGTCCAACCGACTCCGCCGGCGGGAAGTACACCTCGTTCTGGGCGTGAAACTCCTTGAGAATGTCGTTCTGGCACGTGCCGCGTAGCTGATTCCGGGGAACGCCCTGCTTGTCGGCCGTGGCGATGTAGAAAGCCAGCATGATCGCGGCCGGCGCGTTGATGGTCATCGAGACGCTGACGTCGCCGAGATTGATGCCGTCGAAGAGCGTTTCAAAGTCGGCCAGCGAACTGACCGCGACGCCGCATCGGCCGACCTCGCCCAGTGACAACGGGTCGTCACAATCGCGCCCCATGAGGGTCGGCAGGTCAAACGCCGTGGAAAGCCCGGTCTGCCCCCTCGAGAGCAGAAACTTGAACCGCTCGTTGGTCTGCCTCGCGGAGCCGAAACCGGCGAACTGCCGCATGGTCCAAAGCCGCTTGCGGTACATCTCCTTGTGGACGCCGCGCGTGAACGGAAACTCGCCGGGATCGCCGAGATCGCGCTCGTAGTTGAGCTCGGTCAACTCGTCCGGTCCGTATGTCGTCTTGACGTCGTAACCGGAAATGGTCGTGTTCGGTCCGATTTCACCGGGGTGACGCGAGAGTTGCTCAGCCATGATTGCTCCGGGGTCGCAACCCGTCGGGCGATGCCCGCTGGGAATGCGAATGCAGAATCGTTCGTGGTTCGTCCTGGCGAAGAACCGTCAACGGAAATTATAGAGGAAAACCGGGACCCGAGACAGCCGAGTCACAGCCGATCGATTCACCCGGCCTGCACCTGATCGACGCGCCCCGATCGGAAGAAGTCTACCCGCAAGGTCGGCCCATTCAGGCGATCATGCCCACGCCGGTTTGCGTTTTTCAATGAAGGCCCGCAGACCCTCGCGTCCCTCCTCGCTGAGAAACGCCTCGCCGAACGCCTCGGCCTCGTTGAGCATATTTCGCTCGAGCCAATGCTGCTCGGTCACGTTGACCACCCGCTTCGCCAGCCGAACGGCCGACGGCCCGTTGGCCAGAATCCGCTGCGCCATCGCCTCGACCGTGGCCGACAAATCCGCCGCCGGAACGACCTCATTCACCAGTTCCGCCTCGGCCGCTACATCGCCCTTCAAGGTTTCGCCCACGAGAATCAGGCGACGCGCTTTGGACGGTCCCATGAGGGCAAAGGCCCGTTGAGTTCCACCCCAGCCGGGGATCAACCCGAGTTTCACTTCCGGGAAACCGATCACCGCCTCTTTCGCCATGATTCTCAGGTCGCAAGCGAGCGCGACCTCACAACCGCCACCCAGCGCTGGACCATTAATGGCCGCGATCGTCACGGCCTGTTCGAACCGGGCGAGCGTGTTCATGAACTTCTGTCCGCGCTGCGAAAACGCTTTACCGGCGTCGCCAGGCGCATTGTGCATTTCTCGAATGTCCGCACCGGCCAGGAAGGTGCGGCCGGCACCGGTGAGGATGAGGATGCGAACCTCAGGATGGTTGGATCGAATCTCGTCGAGGCGGGTCTCCATCGCCGCCATCACCGGCGTCGACATGAGATTAATGCCATCATCGGACTCAAAAGTCAGTCGTCCGATCGGCCCATCCTGTTGATAGTGAACTTCGGTCGCACACATAGGCCCGCGCCTCCATCAAAACCCGCTTGGTACGAGACATGACGACCCGGCCGTCCCCGCGCGGGGCCCGCCGAATCACAAGCTGAAAAGACCATCCGACCCGAGTTTTCCAGGCGATTCTGCCGCATTTCGACCCAATCGGATCGCGCGGACCTTGGCGCCCGGAGAAACAAACGTTCGCGCCCGAAG
>CALLKH010000333.1 GCA_938008425.1 uncultured Planctomycetaceae bacterium
AAGTCCTGGGGCGAAAATGCGGCGACGCTGCCCCTGGTCGTGCTGAAGTCCAACGCCCTGGTGACGAGCGTTCGGGCGGGTTCTTACGACGACATGATGCGCGGCGTGAAGGGCCCCGCTGCCGAGGCGGCGGACATTCGGGCCGCCCAGCGGGTCAAGCACATGGAAGGCGGTCACGACGCGCGGGCGATGGAAAAGCATCGAATCGATGCCGGGCAGGCAAAGCAAATGGCGAGGGCCTCGGGTTCTGTCAACGAGCCGCGTCCGGCGGCGGCGCTCGGCGCCAATAAGCCGACACAGGCGGCGGCGCCCTCGAAACCGGCGCCGGCCAATACGCAGCAACAGCCCCGCCGTGCAACGCCTCCTCCCGCACCCGTCAAGGCGCCTCCCGCCAGACCGCTCAACGAATGGGAAAAGTACGTCCTCGATTTCATCGAGCGTTACGATCTCTCGACGACCCAGCGAAATGCCGCGATGGCGATTCTTCGTGACATGACGTCGCGGGCCCAGCAGATTCAGACTTCAAATGCCGATCGGATCAAGGCGGCCGAGGCCATGACCGACGCGCGGGCCCGAACTGAAAAGCTGAACGAACTCAACGAACCCATCAACGGACTATTCGAGCGAATGAAGATTCGTCTTGAGAACCTGCTCACCGCCGCACAGCGGGAAATAGGCGACAAGAAGCCTGCGGGCCGACGATAGGCAGCCAGCGGAATGTGTCGGACCTCTGAAGCGGGCTGAGTCCGTGGTGCCTTGGCGGTGTCGCCGAGACGGCAGACTCCAACCCGGATTTCGCAACGCCCCCGATTGCGCGTCCTTCGCTTGATAATCTCCCATCGGCAGTTCCCGTAAGCCAGTATCCGGCAGCGACTTACGGTCGGCCTCGGCACACTTGCCAACGTTTGCCCACTCCCGATTGTCTACACATCCATGTGGAATTGTGCCATTCATTCTGTAATAATCGCGGCGGCACGCCGTTAAACCCTGTACGGAGGATCCTGTTCGGATCCGGATTCATTCATTTTCAAGAAGACTTTCGGTGATCGGAGTCCCCGCCATGCTTTCAACCCTCATGAGCATTCTGTTGACCACGACCTGGGCGACCTTGCCGGCGCAGGTGCAGGAAGAAAAACCGCAGCGCGACAGGCAGCGCGCCGGCGATCGGGCGGATCGCGGCGATCGAAGTGAACGGCGGGAGCGACGCGAAGGTCGGCGGGGCGGTCGCGAAGGCCGTGACGGCGGCGATGGCTGGCAACGGTATCGCAATGCGACGCCGGAAGAGCGCCAGAAAATGCGAACGGATCGCATGATCGAAATGGCCGCCCGAACCTACGACTTGACCGACGAGCAGAAAACCGTCGTTCGGACGGAGATGGACAAGATGCGTGAAGAGCGCCGCGCCCAGATGGGGCCGATGGCGGATCGGTATGATCAGCTTCGCGAGCAGATGATGGAGTACTGGACATCGCGACGGGATGAGAATGGAGACGGAGATCGTCGCAGCCTGCGATCTGATCCGGAGTTTCAGAAGCTTCGTTCAGAGATGCAGGAGATCGAACGGAAGTTTCCGTTCGACTGGCAGGCGTCAGTGCAGCGGATTGAATCGCTGCTGCCGCCCGAGCAGGCGGCGAAGGGACGGGCCCGCTTTGAAGAGCGGCGGCAGCGCTGGCAGGAGCGGCGCGAGGACCGCGAAAGCCGGTTGCAGGAGCGCATGCTGGACACCATCAGCGAGAGCGAGAAGGCCGCGGCCGAAGGTCGGGCGGCCGATGCCGTGAAGGCGCTGAAGAAGGCGGAGCGGGAATTGGACCGGCGCGGATTGTCGGATGCGGTTCGGCAGGAACTCTCGAATCGTATTCAGCTTGCTCTCCAGCAGATCGAGCCTGCCGCAAGTGTCGAGAGCAACAACGCGACGCCCGCAGCAGAACACGCGTGGGAGAAGTTCGTTCGCGAATTCGGCGACCGGTACGCCCTCTCCGCGACGCAACAGTCGTCTGCGGCCGCGATACTGAAAGATGTTCGCTCGCGAGCCTCGCAGATTGAGATTTCCAACGCGGCAAAGATCGTCGCCGCCACCGAACTCACCGACGCCAAGGAGCGCGATGCGAAACTGAAGGAACTGAACGCGCCGATCGAGAAGCTGTTCGATGAGTTGAAGATTCGCCTCGACGGCCTGCTCACCGCCGAACAGCGGGCGAGGGGCGCGAAGGCCTGAGACGGCCGGACGCAACCTGATTGAATCGAGTGAATAATACGAACGGCCGGCGCAAAGCGTCGGCCGTTCTTCATTTTACTTTTGGTTGTGTCGGCTCGCTGACTCGGTCAGATTCAAGCCAGTTCTTTTAGAACCGCCACGAGCAGTTTCCAGGATTTCGCGACGGAATCGATGAACACACGTTCCTCGGGGCTGTGAGCGCCCTGGATCGTGGGGCCGAAAGAGACCATTTCCATCTTGCCGACCCGCTGGCCGATGATGCCGCATTCAAGTCCGGCGTGAATGGCCGCGATGTGCGCCGGCTCGTTGAAGAGCTTTTGGTAGGTTTGCTTGCAGACTTCGAGGAGCGGCGAATCCGGGTTTGGCTGCCAGCCCGGGTATTGGTTGGCGTTGGCGATCTCCGCCCCGCCGAGTCGGCCGATCGACGCGATCTGGTGCTTGGTGAACTCAAGGAACGAGTTTGACGAACTTCGTG
>CALLKH010000334.1 GCA_938008425.1 uncultured Planctomycetaceae bacterium
TCGGATCGAATGTCGTCGCGCCCCAATGAGTGGCGCAATGAAGTCACCGGGCTCTTCGGCCCGGAACAGGAAAGAAGTGGCGCACCCAGGCTTTTAAGGTATTCCTCATGGCACAGAAGTTGAACAAGAAACTCGTCGGTATCCTGATCGTTTCGATCATGACGCTGATGACCGTCGCAGCGGTCGTCCTCGTGAACAACCTGCCCACGCCCGATCCAACCAAGTATGCCAAGGACGGCGAGAAGTACTTCGCGGAAGGCGACTATGATCGGGCGATCCAGGCGTTTCAGCGGGCCTTCAGCAAGGACCCGGCCCAGAATCCGGAGTACCTGGTTCGCGCCGCCCGATGCGCGATCGAACTCGGAGATCCCGTCAAGGCCAGGAACTGCATTCAGTTCGCCAAGGTTCGCGACGCCAACAACAAGGCGACGCTCGAGATGGATCTCGACGTGGAATTCGAACTCGCCCCCTACGTCGGTTCGATCAATCATTGGAACGGCGTGATCGAACGCGCCAAGAACATGCTGGACATGGATGAATTCGCCCAGTCGGCGCGCGTCCACTGCGTTCTCGGCTCCGCCTACCTCAGCGGCGTGATGAGGAAGGAAGATCCGACGTATGAATCCAAGGGCACGGCCGAGTTGAAGCGGGCGATCGAACTCGATCCGACAAACGTGGAAGCGCTCACCACGCTGGCCGAACAGATGTCGCGCGTCGCGATGGAAAAGGACGCGAACCGGTCGATGGCCGAGGCGCGGGACATCCGCGCCGCCCGGCTCGGGATGATCCGGACGGCCATCGAGAAATGCGGGGACAGCGACGCCGAGAAGAAGACCGAACTCGAAACGCTGCTCGCCCGATTCATGATCGTCGACGGCGAAATCGAGGAGGGCATCAAGATACTCGAGGCACAGGCCCGTGCGGAAACCTCGCGCGTGGACGCCCGGCTGATGCTCGGTCGTCTTTACAGCGGCGTGTTCAGCGTGCGGGTTGATCCGGACCTGGAAAAGTCCGCCGGCTATCTGCGCTCCGCGATCGAGAGCGAGCCTTCGAAGCCGCAGCCCTACCTCGCACTGGGTCGCGTGCTCAAGATCCAGCGTGACGAATCGACTGATCCAGCGGTGAAGGAAGCGAAACTCAGGGAGCTTCGCGAACTGTACGACCAGGGGCTCAACAAGATTGATCGCAGCAAGCACTTCCGAAAGCTCGCGAACAACCAGGCGCGAGTCCAGATGGTCGAGGAACTGTTCCTGCAGGAACTCGCGATCAGCCGAGATGCCGCGACGGCCGACGAGAAAAAGCAATCCCTCGCCCGCGCGGAGCAGTTGATCGAGCGGCTCAAGGAAGAGCGTTCCGCGGAGTCTCTCGAGGTGCACTTCACCACGGCCCATCTCTATTCCGCCCGCGGCGATATCATCGAGGCGACGCGCGAGGCCGAAGCGGCGCTTGCGACGCAGAACGGCCAGAACAATCCGGCGGTCATGCGACTCTGCGCCGACCTCTATACGCGCCAGGGCCAGTGGGGCGCCGGCCGCGACATGCTCATGAATCTGATCCGGCTCGAGCGCAACGATCCGGCACTTTACATCGGGCTCGCCCGCGTTCTCGTTCAACTCAACCAGCCCACCGAGGCGCTCGCCGCCCTTCAGCCCGCCGAGCCTGCGTCCGTGCGCACGGCGCTCGAGCAGGATCCGAACGCGATTCGTGTTCGCGTCGAGGCCTACAGGCAGCTCAAGGACTTCGACCGTGCCACGGCGGAAAGTCGAAAGCTCGGCGAAGGCACGGTTGACGACGTCGTTCGAGAGGCCGGCCTGCTCGTCGCCGAGGGACAGTACGCCGAGGCTGAACGGAAGCTCACCCCGATCCTGGAAAAGGACCCGACCAACGAGAGTGCTGTGCGAACCCTGTTGCAGGTCTACGAGTCCTCCGGCCGCCGGGAGGAGGGTCGAACGTACATCGATCAACTCGCCGCGGAGTATCCTGACAACCGACGGTTGAAGCAGCTTCAGATCGCGATGATAAGCGACCTCTCCGAGGCGGAACGCGACCAGAAGATTTTCGAATTCATCAATGAGGAAAAGGATGACCTGACCCGGTACACCGCGCTGGTCGGTTATTACGAACGAAAGGGCGAGATTGAAAAGGCGATGGGCGCCCTGGACCAGGCCGAGAAACTGAGTCCGGACTCCGGGACCATTATCGAGGGACAATTCACGCTGGCCTTGCGGAAGAAGGACTGGGCTCGCGCGGCGTCGTACGCGAAGCGAAGCGGCGACCTCAATTCCGACGGCACCCACGGCAAGATGTGTGAAGGCCGCCTCGCCCTGGCCAAGGCCGGTGACGCCCGCGCGGCCGGCAGAAATGATGAAGCGAGGCAGTTGATTGATCAGGCGATCGGCCTCATGAAGATCGCCCTCGACAACTATCCGCAGAATTCCCAGGGCTGGACCTATCTCGCGGGCGCCTACATCGATTCAGGGCGCATCGAAGAGGCCAAGGACGTGCTTCAGCGCGCGTTGTCGATCAATCCTGCGAACGGCTACGCCAGCATGTTCCTTGCCCGAATCGCGGCCAGCGAGGGGAATGAACCCCTCGAGCGTCGCTACCTCGCCGACGCCTCCCGCGCGCTTCCGGAAGATACGTGGATCGCGGAGCGGCTCCGCTACTACAACGAGAAGGACAACCCGTCGTCCGGCATCGAGGTTCGCGAGAAAATCGCCCGGGAAAAGCCCGACGATCTTGAAAACTGGATCCGCCTCGCCCGGCTCTATGCCGATCCGAAGGTTGCAGCCAATGACAAGGCCGCGGAAGCCTATCGAAAGGCGATGGAGCTCACCGACGACAAACTTCCGCTCGCCGCCGAGTTCGCCGACTTCTTTGCATCGGAATCCGTCAACCGACCCGCCGAAGGCGACGCCCTGCTGAAGGGAATGTTCGACGCCGAGGAGGACAAGGCCAAGAAGGCGCTGATCGCGGCATCCCTCGGGCGATTCTTCGAGCGGCAGCACACCCTCGCAACGGCGGATCGTCATTATCGACAGGCTGCGTTCCTTGACCCGTCGCCGCGCGTGTTGAACATCGTCGCGGAGTTTTTCGCCAGAACCGGCAAGTACAAGGAGGCCATCGAACAGTTTGAGAAGCTGCTTCCGCTGGTCGAGGACGATCCGAAGGCGGTGGCCGAGACGCAGTCGCGAATGATCGCCATTCTACTGACGACGGGCGATCTTCCGCGAGCCAAGTCGATGATCGACGCCTATGTCGAACGATTCCCCGATGATCCGCAGGGGCTCATTCTCGTGGGTACTTATCACCTGATCGGCGGCGACATCGAGAAGGCGATGGATGCCTTGAATCGACACCTCGCCCGCGATCCGGATAACGCCGTCGCGCTCTGGCAGCGCGGAAAACTGCACCTGCTTCGCGGACGCTGGCAGTCGGCCATCGAGGACCTGCGCAAATCAAAAGCGTTCAAGCCCGACGCCTTTAACTACCAGCATCGGATCGCGCTGGCGGATGCGCTGATCGAGGCGGGTCGGAGCGATGAAGCGATCAGTGAGCTTCAGCAGATTCTCGACGTCAACCCGGATGAGGCCGATGTCGCGGAAGGATTGATTGACGCGCTCACCCGTGTTCGACCACCCCGGTTCGCGGAGGCGGAGAATCTCATCTATCGCTATCAGGCGCGATTCTCCCGCGATGCTCGATGGCCGACGCTGCTCGGCCGGCTCGGCGAACTTGCCCAGGACTGGAACAAGTCGATGACCGGCTATGAGAAGGCGGCGGAGCTGAACGGCTATCAACCCGAGACGATCCGGCTTCTGTTCTCGGCGTTTCGATCGGCCGGCAAACCGGAGCGCATCATTCAGTATGCCACCGACAAGCTCTCATCGAACCTGATGAACCGCATTCCCGAAGCACTCTCGATCCTGGCCTGGGCCTATGATCAGACCGGCCAGTCTGAGAAATGCTACGAATCGTTTGATCGCGCGCTGCTCGCCACGGGCGGGAACTTCCACGCCTACGTGTATGTCATCGCCGACATCGTGACGGTGCTGGGCAAGGAGTCGGCGCTGAGTCGGGCGCTGGAGCAATCCAGGGCGAACCCGTCGGACACCGAGAGGCTCAAGGCACTGGTTCACCTGTACAAGATCAATGATCGAACCACCGAGGCGATTGAGACGTGCGATGAGGTCTTGCAGAAGGCGTCAACGGACGCGGACCTGATCTTCGCGCACCTCGCCAAGGGCATGTTGCTGACCTCGGCGGAGCAGTACGAGGCGGCCCGAAGCTCCTACGAGGAGGTGCTCAAGCTCAACCCTGAACAGGGTATGACACTGAACAACCTCGCCTATCTGCTCTACGCCCAGCTCAACAAGCCGGAGGAGGCGCTGGTCTATTCGAAGAAGGCCGCGCAAATCCAGCCGAACAATCCGGATGTTTTGGACACCTACGGGCGCAATCTTGCGCTGCTCAGGCGCTATGGCGAGGCCGCTGGAACTCTGCTTCGGGCGCTTGAATTGGACAAGAACAATATTGACGTAATCTACCATCTGGCCGAGCTTTATCGCGACAAGGGAGACGGTGAAGAGGCAGTCCTCATGTATGAGCGCGCGTTGAAGTTGCTGGATGACCTCAGACAAGACCCGCGCGGTTATAAGCCGAAGATAAAGGAGGCATTGGAAAAACTGGGACACGCCGGGCGGTAAGACTCCGTCCGCGCCGAGCGAGTACCGGATTTTCACGTTTTGCGAGGCCGGCTGGGGGTTGCGAGCGCAGCCACCACAGGGCCCGGCCCCGAGGTATTGATTCATGACGACGCTGACGTCGGCGACGCCCATCTATGGAAATAGCATGATGCCCGGTTCGTTTCCTCGACCGGGCGCGCCGGGCGCCGGCGGGGGCCCCGCGTTTTCCACGCAGGACGTTGTTCGCGCGCTTCGGCAGCGAA
>CALLKH010000335.1 GCA_938008425.1 uncultured Planctomycetaceae bacterium
GGCGCGCTTCGCAACGAGACCGATCGCCTGCTTCTATCACGCGCTGTGCGGCTCTACCTGGAGAAGTACTACGGCCTGCCGATCCACCGGCTCGACATGTCAACGATCTTTCGCGAGTTGATCGAGACCGTGCGACGGCACGATGTGACGCTCCCGCGCGATTTCGTCGCCCTGTTCAAATCGCTGGCGGTCGTTTCCGGGGTCATTCTGCAGCTCGATCCCAACTTCAATCTCGTTGAGATGCTTCGGCCGAAGCTCTCCGGCATGGTCCGGGAAAGATTCAGCGGCCCACGGCTGCTTCGCCTGGCCGGTCTGACGACCTGGCATCTCGGCGGAATTCTTCGCGACGGCCCCCGGCTGATGCGCGAAATGCTGCGCGGTATCGGACGCGGCCGCTTTCAGGTCAACATCCGGCACGAAAATCTCGATCATTTAGCCAGCGAGTTGGATCGTTCGAGCAACCGTCTGGCGCTGTCCATCATCATGGCGTCCACGATTATGGGCGGGTCGATGCTCCTGAGCATGGACTCGGAGTTCGCGATTTTCGGAGTGCAGATCCGTTATCTCGGCTTCGCGGCATACGCCCTCGCCTCCTTCATCGCCGTCTGGCTGGTCGTGGCGATCCTCCGCAGTGGAAAACTCTCCTAGATTGCAGCACGTTCGCACCGGGCATCCACGTCGATGATCTCCGTGCCGACGACGCGGCACTCGGAGACATTGGCCGCGGGAAATGATCCGCGCTGCCGGGGGGACCATGCCCGAGATTCGCAACAGACACGACGCGCACGACGCTTCGCGAGCCCCGGGGGCCGTGCGGACTGCTCCCTCCGCGCCGGCCAAACCGGACGATGCGTCAATTCTCACCTTTGAGACCTACCGAAAGCCCGCCCGGCTCGAAACGCACACCGAAACCGTCTGGCCGCGCCATCGGCTCGCGCGGTTGGACGGCCTACTGGCGGTCGCCCTGTTCGTCGCGGCGATCGCCGCCCGGGCGCCGTTCATCGCCAAGGGCGAAACGCTGCTCCACTCCGACGAGGCCATCGTCGGCCTCATGGCCCAGGACATCGCCGCCGGCCGCGCGCTGCCGATCTACTTCTACGGCCAGCGCTACATGGGTACGCTCGAAGCATTCACCATCGCAGCGCTCCTGCCGGTCTTCGAAAACCCGATTCACGCCCTGCGCGCCGGGCCGGCGCTTTTCTTCGCCGCGCTGGTGGCGGCGCAGTTTCTGATGCTGGCCCGCTGGTTCGGACGTCGAGGCGGGCTCATCGGCGCTGCGACGCTGATCTGTGCTTCGCCGATGTTCATGCAGTGGTCGATCTCCGCCCGCGGCGCGTACGTCGAAATTCTGCTGTGGGGCACGCTGCTTCTGTGGAGTTACTCCGAGTGGTTTGTGCACGCCTCCCAGGTCGACGCCCGCATCGCCACCCGGCGGCGGCTGGTATTCGGCCTCCTGATCGGCTCGGGACTCTGGCTCAACCCCTCGATCGTATTGTTCGTTCTCCCCATCGTCCTGCATGCCCTGATGCATCGACCCCTCTTCGCGGCGCGAAGTCATCCCGCCATCGGGCCGACGCTTTGTCGATTGGCCGACACGCTGGGCCGGGCGACATTGCCGGTTGTTGCGATCGCTGCGGTGCTGGCACTCAATCTCACCTGGGCCGTCTGGATCTCGGATCACAAGGTCCGAAGCGAACTGCTCCTCGGCATATTTCCGAAGCCGCTCACGATGCTGCTGTACGCCGGCGCGGGAATCGCCCTGATCACCTGGCTGCGAAAACACACACGCCTGCTTCCGACCCTGAGAGCCCTTGCGACCCGAAATGCCGCACTGATTCTCGGCGTCGTGATCGGCGCCGCGCCGGCCGTGCTTTACACCCTTCAGACGGCCGTCGGCGCGAGACCGCTCGATCCCTCGCTGCCGCTCGGATTCCGTCCGATCTGGCTCGCCGGCGAAACCATGATCTATCTGATTAACGGCCTTCCACTGCTCTTCGGCGCCGACCCGCGCCCGTTCCTTCAGCTCGTCGGCACCGGCCGTGACACCGTTGTGACGCCGCTGACGCTCATGGACTCCGCGGCCGTCACCTCGGCGAACTGGATCATCGCGGGATGTGTTCTCTCCGGCTGCATCATGCTGATGCATCGCGAGAGGGAAGGCCTCGCCCGGCTCCTGCGCATGGAACCGGATCGCCGATCGCCCGCCTTGCTTCTCATGATGGCCGTTGCGACGACGATCGGGCTCTACGTTCTCGGCGGCTGCACCCTCGACTTCACCACGATCCGCTATCTCGTACCGCTCTGGGTGTTCCTGCCCGGCCTGCTCGCCGCCATGTTCGTCGACAACGACCGCTTGAAGGCTGCGGGAAGGATCGTCCCCCTGGCACTCTGCTTCTCGTGGGGCCTCGGACAGTTTGTGATGAACCGGCAACTCGGCGCACCGCACCCCCTGCGCAATGTCGCCGATCGACTCGTGGCAGACGGCATCGAGACGGCCGTCGCCGAACCGCTCGACGCCCATCTGCTGTCCTACCTGACGCAGCAGAAGTGCCGCACCGTGGAATATGAGTCTTTCTGGCCCAGACTCAAGCAGTATCATCCGCTGGTTCGATCCGGGCGGCCCATGGACTACGTCGTGCAGACGGCCGAACTCGACCGCACCTGGGACTGGATTCGCGGCGGCTGGCCCGGCGAGGCGCCGCCGGAGACGAAGCGATTCCTCTGGCCGAAGCTGCGGCGCTGGATGACCCGGAAACCTGATTCAATCGCAGAGCGTGGGCGACTCCCCGACGGGTATGAGCGAATTCGCCTCGTCGAGCCGCTGTCGGATCGAACGCTAAGTCGCGAGATCGCCCGCTCGTCGAAGTCCGGCGGGACGGGCTCAGAATAGAAAAGGTCCGGCGCGCGAACGAAGTGTCCGGCCGGACCTGATCATCAGTCTTGAAATACGCTTGTGGCGCTTCAGACGCGAGCCGCGATTAGAACGTGCAGCCCGTCACATCGCCGATGAGCGACCGCACATTCGGAGCGCTGAATCCGAAGAGCGACAGGAATGTAAAGCCGACGTCGAAGAAATTCTGAAAGAGTTGTACGAAAGGATCCAGCGCGGCGCAAACGAGTTCCATCTTAGTCTCCTCAAATGTTGACACCCGCCCCGACATGCCGCCCGGTCGCTGGACTTCGCCCAGCCGCCGGCGCTAAGTTTCCACGATGGCGACGTTGTCGATGAATCGACAAGCAGCCTCGAGGAAAGGGGCATGATAATTATCGGAAAAATTCGAGGACACGCTGAATCCTGACTGAGGCGGAACAGTGCCGGTGAGTATTTCAAACCCGCGATTCAAAATGCTCCGTTCTAAGTCACTACATAAGCACAAATTATGGATCGAAAGCACCCCGCCCTCGTGACGGGCGTAGAATTGCGATACCAGACCGGTCGGGAAAATCCTGAATTCCGCCGATCCCGAACACACAACATGAGGACGCCTTCAACCGCTTCAAAAGAACGAGCCCCATGAGCAGACCCGACACATCTACCGTCTCGACAAGCCAGCCGCCGCTTTGGGGCGCTTCGCCGCACCGACTCATCACGCTTGAAGAGGCGTGGGAGGCGATCGCCAATGAAACGCGCCACCTCGCGCCGGAGTCGGTGCCCACGCATCAAGCCGGCGGCCGCGTGCTCGCGAAGCCGCTCCTCGCCACGGAAGACTATCCGAACTTCAACAAGGCGATGATGGACGGATTCGCCGTTCGCGCTCAGGACTGCCTTGAAGCCGGCGCATCGCTGAACATTGAGGGACTGATCGCCGCCGGCGCCTCAACGGACGTGGCCCTGTCTGCCGGCCGTGCCGCTCGCATCAACACCGGCGCGCCGGTTCCCCGCGGCGCCGACGCCGTCGTACGGATCGAGGACACTCAAATCGACCAAACGGCCGGCATCGTCCGTATCAACGCCGCCGTGAAGCCCGGCCAAAACGTAACAAGGCAGGGAAGCCACTGCCGGCGTGGTGACATCATTCTCGCGCCACCGCTGCTGCTCGAGGCCGCACAGATCGCCGTCATCCACGCGAACGGCACGCCCGAGGTGTCCGTCTATCCCGATGTCTCCGTGGCCATCGCGCCGACGGGCGACGAACTCATCTCCGTCGGCACGCCGCGCTCCGCCGGCCGCATCTACGAATCAAACGGCCCGATGCTGATGGAATTGGTTCGCCAATTTGGCGGCACGCCGACTTCGCTCGGCATCATCCGCGACGACGAGTCCGCACTTCGGGAGAAGCTGAAAGAAGCCCTGAAAAGCCGCGTGGTCGTCGCCGCGGGCGGCATGTCCATGGGCACGCTGGATCTCGTGCCCAAGGTGCTGGCCGATCTTGGTGTTCGATGGATATTTCACGGCGTGCAGGTTCGGCCGGGCAAACCGGTCGCCTACGGCCGCGGTCCCGACGGCCAGCATGTCATCGGCCTGCCGGGCAATCCGGTCAGCGCTTTTGTTTGCTCGTGGCTGTTTCTTCGAATGGTAATTCGCGGCCTGCAGGGGCATGTCACGCAACCGCCGCATCGATGGCGTGCGACGCTGGCGAGGGAAATGAAGCCGGCGAAGGACCCGCGTCCGGCGTATGTCCCCGCGCGGGTCTGGAACAACTCGGAGTGGGGTGTCACGGTCGAGCCGTGCGGATGGGGCGGATCGGGGGACCCGTTCGGCGCGGCGCTCGCCAACGCCCTGCTGTGCCGGGATGACCCCACCAGGCCGCTCGAAGTCGGCAGTTCGGTCGACGTCATCCTGACTTCGCGAGAGATGTAAAAAAAGAAAAGCCCGGCATGCGCGCAACCACACATGCCGGGAGATTGGCATCAAAATCGGTGACGGCAGGTCAGTTCAGCATATCCGGCGTGCCGAAGAGGTCGCCCAGATTGCCGGAGACCAACTGAATCACCAGGTTGATCACAA